>JALSGI010000122.1 GCA_026982835.1 Planctomycetota bacterium
CTTTCGCAGTGCCTTGGAGTCGGGCCAGGAGATGGAAGAGCTGGGTCTGGAACTGGCTATCCCCATCGCCAACAAAACCGTCCGTGGCACCCTCCTGCGAAGTCGGCTGCCGGGCAGTCGCGTGCCGGTGTTCCTGGTGCGGCAGGACCACTACTACGACCGGCCCGGGCTGTACCAGGAAAACGGGGTGGATTACCAGGACAACTGCGAGCGGTTCGTCTTCTTCTGCCGCGCGGTGATGGAAGCGGTGGGCAAGCTGGAACTGCCCGTGGACATCCTCCACGCCAACGACTGGCAGACCGGGCTGCTGCCGGCCTACTTGCAGATCGAGTACCGCCAGGTGCCCCCTTGGGAACACGCCGGGAGCGTGTTTACGATCCACAACCTGGCCTACCAGGGCCGCTTCTGGCACTGGGACATGGTGCTCACCGGCCTGGACTGGAAATACTTCAACTGGCAGCAGATGGAGTTCTACGGCCAGCTCAACTTGATGAAAACCGGCATCGTCTTCGCCGACACCATCACCACCGTCAGCCCCCGCTACGCCCAGGAAATCCAAAGCGAACCGCTTGGCTGCGGGCTGTCCGAGGTGCTCAAGCACCGCCGCGAGGTGCTGGTGGGCATCCTCAACGGCGTGGACTACCAGGTGTGGAATCCGGCCAACGATCCCCACCTGCCGGCCCACTACACCGCCGAGGATCTTTCCGGCAAGCGGGAGTGTAAGCGGGCGTTGCAGCGCGAACTGGGACTGCCCGAAGGGGATCTACCCCTGCTGGGCATGATCGGGCGCCTGACCGAACAAAAGGGCTTTGACCTGGCCGCCCAGGTGATTCCCCCCTGGGCCCAAAGCGGCCGCACGCAGTGGGTCATCCTGGGCACAGGCGAAGAACCGTACCACGAACTGCTTTCCGAGCTGGCCCGGCGGTTCCCGCAACAACTGGCCGTGCGGCTGGAGTTCTCCGAGCCGCTGGCCCACCGGATCGAAGCCGGGGCCGACCTGTTCCTGATGCCCAGCCGCTTCGAGCCCAGCGGCCTGAACCAGCTCTACAGTCTCCGCTACGGCACCATTCCCGTGGTGCATGCCACCGGGGGGCTGGCCGATACGATCACCGAAGCCACGCCGCAAACGCTGCTGGCAGGCACGGGCAACGGGTTCCGCTTCGAGGAGTACACCCCGCAGGCCCTCACTGCCGCGCTGGAACGGGCCTTGGCCTGGTATCGGGACCGCACGAGCTGGACCCGTCTGATGCAAAACGCCATGCGGCAGGACTGGTCCTGGCGCCGTAGCGCCGCCCGCTACGTGGAAGTTTATGAAGACACTCTCCGGCGTGTGCAACGGAAGCTGCAAACCTCCACCGCAGGAAGCCAGTCATGAGCGAGCAACTCCACCTGGTGCTGGCCTTTCACAATCACCAGCCCGTGGGCAACTTCGACCATGTGTTCCAACAGGCCTACCAGGACGCCTACCGGCCGTTCCTGGAGGTGTTCGAGCCTTTCCAGGAGCTGAAGATTGCCCTGCACCTAAGCGGCCCGCTGGCCCACTGGCTCCACGAGCACCACCCCGAGTACCTGGACCGCGTGGCCCAACTGGCCCAAAGTGGCCGCGTGGAGCTGCTGGGCGGCCCGCACTACGAGGCCATCCTCACCATGCTCAGCCCGCGCGACCGCACCGGGCAGATCGAGCACTACTCGGCCTGGCTGGCCCGGCGGTTCGGCGTCCAGGTGCGCGGCATGTGGACTCCGGAGCGCGTCTGGGAGCCGGCCCTGGCCGGGTCGCTGGCTGCGGCCGGAATGCAGTACACCGTGCTGGACGACTTCCACTTCAAGGCTGCCGGACTGCAAGAGGAGGAGCTGTTCGGCTATTTCCTCACCGAGGAGGATGGGCAGCTGGTCTTTCTGTTCCCGGGCAGCGAGCGGCTGCGGTACTTGATCCCCTTTGGCACTGTGGAGGAAACCATCGACTACCTGCGCCAGGTGGCCCGGCAGCGGCCCGGGGCGGTGGTGGTCTTCGGCGACGACGGGGAAAAGTTCGGCGTGT
This sequence comes from Planctomycetota bacterium, assembly GCA_026982835.1. GTDB lineage: Bacteria > Planctomycetota > Planctomycetia > Pirellulales > S012-138 > S012-138. The sequence goes on from JALSGI010000122.1 coordinate 2,039, forward strand.
GGCCGGAGACGAAAAAGCACGTTTACCAGGACGGCTGGCTGCGGCGGTTCTTCGACGCCCTGCAGGAGAACCGCTCCTGGCTGCGCACCTGCACTTTTGAGGAAGTGCTGCACAGCGTGCCCCCGGCCGGCAAGATCTACCTGCCCGAGTGCAGCTACCGCGAGATGACCCAGTGGGCCCTGCCCCCAGAGCGGCAGCGGCAACTGGAACAACTGCACCGCGCCTGCCAGGACGATCCGCGGTGGCAAACTGCCCGGAGCTTCATCCGGGGCGGGTTCTGGCGCAACTTCCTGGTCAAGTATCCCGAGGCCAACGAAATGTACTGCCGCCAGTTGGCCGTCAGCCAACGCCTAGCTGAGCTGCGCCGGCAGTTCCCCGAAGCCGATACCACCTTGGAGCAGGCCCGCGAGGAACTTTACCGCGGCCAGTGCAACTGCGCCTACTGGCACGGGGCCTTCGGCGGGCTTTACCTGCCGCACCTACGCCACGCAGTCTTCCGCCACCTGATCGCCGCCGACCGGCTGATGGACCAGGTGGAACACGGCCCCCAGGCGCCCTTCGTCAAGGCCCAGGTGGCCGACTGGAACCTGGACGCCCGGCAGGAGGTGCGCCTGGAGAACGAACAGATGGCCCTCTGGCTGGCTCCCAGCCGCGGCGGGCACTTGTATGAGCTGGACCTGAAGGCCCTGGGGCTCAATCTGCTGGCGAGCATGACCCGCCGCGAAGAAGCCTACCACGAGAAGGTGCGGACGCATGCCCAGGCCCATCAGGACGGCGTGGCCAGTATTCACGATCGCGTGGTGCTCAAGCAGCCGGACCTGGACCGGCACCTGTTCTATGACACCCTGCCGCAAAAAGCCTTAGTGGATCGTTTTCTGCCGCCAGAGGTGTCGCTGGAACAGCTGGCCCATGCCCAAGCCCCCGAGCTGGGCGACTTTGCCCTGGGAGTGTACCAAGCCCGCCTGCGGCGAAGTCCCCAGGAAGTGCAACTGGTCCTTGAGCGGGAAGGCCAGGTGGAGGGGCACCCGCTTCGGCTCACCAAGACGATTGCGCTTCGGGCCGGGGAAAGCATGCTGCGGGTGCACTACCGCCTGGAGGGCATCCCCCCGCAAGGGCTACACTTTGCCCCGCAGTGGCAGGCGGCCGGATTGCCACCCGGGCTGGAGGATCGTTATTTCCAGACCCTGGAGGGGGAGCACCGGGGCCACCTGGGTTGCTGGCTGGATTGGGCCCCGGGGCGGGGCATCCAGCTTGTGGATCGCTACCAGGACCTGGTGGTTACGCTTCGCTGGGACAAGCCGGGTGGGCTGTGGGCCTACCCCGTAGAGACGGTCAACGGCTCGGAGGCCGGTTTCGAGCTGGTGCACCAGAGCGTGGCCTTGATCCCCCACTGGTTCATCCCGGCCGAGGAGGGACCGGTGTGGGAACTGGAGCTGGAGTTCTCCGCTGTGCGGTACAGCCAGCAGGAAACCAGCCGGGCGCTGACCCAGGCGGCCCAGGGGGAAAGTTAAGCCGGCCGCCGGTTTCCAGGGAGGCGACACCTGCCGTGTCCCGGGGGCTGTTTCCAGCCAACCATGCAGGGAGCTTCCGCTCCCGGCTTGCCGAACACGCCCAAACGACCCTTCGCCGGTCAAGCTCGATAAAATCCGCCTATGACCGACAACGCACTGGCTTGGACCCAGCAGCTTGAGTCCGTCGTGTTCGCCTTCCGCGGCTACAACGTCACCAATCTCGGACTGACCGACAAGCTGCTGGAACACCCGCTTTACGGGTCCATCGTGGAGCAACACCTGCGCCGGGCGGGAAAGATCCACCAGGAGGTGACCGGTCGCCGGGCCGATCTGGTGGGCCGGGTCCGGCGGCGCCGCAGCAGTTCGCTGCGCACGTTTTCCCAGGACATCGCTCTCATCCTGGCCGTGGAGCTGGCCCAGGTGCACATCCTCCGCGAAATCTTCGCCGTGGAATACCACCGGGCCCTACTGGCCCTGGGCTATAGCTTGGGCGAGGTCAGCGCGCTGGTTTGCGGCGGGGTATATGAACTGGAAGATGCCCTGGTGCCGCTGCTCTCGCTGGCCGAGGACTGTGCTGCGTTGGGTCGTACCACGCGGATGGGCATCGTCTTTTCCCGCGGCGAACAGCTGGACCTGGACACCATCGAGGAGTTGATCGTCCAGGTGAACCAGGAGGGGCGCGGGCTGTTGAGCATCTCCTCGTTTCTGTCGCCCAACACGGTGCTGTTGCTGGGCCAGGGGCGCACCGTGGACCGCTTCGCCCGGCTGATGCACTCCCGGCTCCCCCGGCACGTGCACCTGCGCAAAAACCCCCACCGCTGGCCGCCGCTGCACACGCCGCTGTTGTGGGCCAGGAACGTGCCCAACCGGGCCGGGGTGATCATGCTGCAAATGCCGCATGGGCTCAGCCAGCCGCAGCCGCCGGTGTTTTCGCTGGCCACCGGCGGGGTGGATTACAACCGCTACAACAGCCGCTACCTGATGTACCGCTGGATCGACCACCCGCAGCGGCTCTGGGACGCCGTGGTGCACGTGCTGCAATCCGGGGCCACCACCGTGGTGCATGTGGGGCCGGAGCCGAACATCATCCCGGCCACCTTCCGCCGCTTAAGCGACAACGTGCAGTTCCAGTTGCAGCAGGGTGGGTTGCGTTCCCTGGGGCTGCGGGCTGTGGGCACGCTGTGGCGGCCGTGGCTGGCCAGTTGGGTTTCCCAGAAGGCCGCCCTGCTGCGGGCTCCCTACGTGGAACACGTGGTGCTGGAGCAGTGGCTGCTGGAGCATGCCCCGGCTT
>JALSGI010000123.1 GCA_026982835.1 Planctomycetota bacterium
CCCCAACACCCCCACCGCCACCAGCGACACCAGCAGCCACTGAAACATCGGACCGACCCCTTCAACTGGCCCAAGCTAAGAGGGCAGGAAACCTGTCGCAGGCGCTTCCATCCGACCCATGGACGGCCACTCTCCCCCGTTCCGCCCACTGGCAGAAGCTCCGTGCGGTCATGGCCAAGGAACCCTCGAACGGCTACCTGCGACACGCATTTCAGGGCCGGCCATCCAGCCGCGACCAGGCGCCGCCGGAGTTCCTCGTCAGGTTCCTTGTCGTTGCCACCGGTCGGGTTAACCGGTAAGGATCGTCCAGACTGCGATTCAGGAAAAAATCTCGTGCACCACGTTGCCGTGAATGTCCGTCAGGCGGAAGCGGCGTCCGTGGTGCGTGAAGGTCAGTCGTTGGTGGTCTAGTCCCAGCAGATAAAGCAGCGTGGCGTGCATGTCGTGCATGTGCACGGGCTGCTCGACGGCCCGTTGGCCGAATTCGTCGGTGGCCCCGAAACGAAATCCCTCGCGCACGCCGCCGCCGGCCAGCCACATGGTAAAGCCTTGCGGGTTGTGGTCGCGGCCGTCGCGCCCTTGGGCAAAGGGGGTGCGTCCGAACTCCCCGCCCCACCACACCAAGGTGTCTTCCAACAGCCCGCGGCGGTGCAGGTCCTCCAGCAGCCCGGCTACCGGCCGGTCCACCGCCCGAGCGTGCTTCTCGTGCCCGCTCTTGAGCTTGGAGTGCTGGTCCCAGGGCGGGTTGTCCAGTCCGGAGGCGTAGTTGATCTGGATGTAGCGCACGCCGGCTTCGGCCAGTCGTCGGGCCAGCAGGCATTGGCGGCCGAAATCGTCGGTCTCCTTCTGGCCGATCCCGTACAAGCGAAGCGTCTCGGCCGTCTCGCGGGAAAGGTCCAGCAGCGGCGGCAACTCCATCTGCATGCGGAAGGCCAGCTCGTAGGAGCGGATCACCGCGTCCAGCTCGGCATCGCGGCCGGCGGTGCGCTGTTGCTGGATGCGATTCCAGCGGGCCAGCAGGTCCAGTTGGCTCCGCTGTTGCGAGCGGCTCCAGCGAGGATTGCGTAAGTGTTTCACTCCGGCCTGGGCCACCGGCACCCCGGCTCGGCCGATCACCGTGGCCTGATACACCGCCGGCAAAAAGGCGTTGGAATAGTTGCGCGGCCCCCCCTTGGTCGGCGGCGGGGAGATGGTGACAAAGCCGGGCAGGTTGCGGTTTTCGCTGCCCAGTCCGTAAGTAATCCAGGCCCCCACCGAGGGGCGGATCAGGTTCGTGGCCCCGGTGTGCAAAAACAGCGTGGCCGGTCCGTGGGCCACGCCGTTGGTGTGCAGGCTGTGGATCAGGCACAGTTTGTCCACGTGGCGGGCCAGGTGGGGGAACAGCTCGGAGACCCAAATGCCGCTTTCCCCGTGCTGCTTGAACCGCCACGGAGAGCCCAGCAACGTCTGCTTGCTGCGCCGCATGTGGCGGGGGGAATACATCGGGAGTTTCTGGCCGCTGCGTTTTTGCAGCTGGGGCTTGTAGTCGAACGTGTCGATGTGGCTGGGCCCGCCTTGCATGAAAATGAAGATCACCCGCTTGGCCCGGGCACGGTGATGCCCGGCCCGGGGAGCCATCGGATCGGCGCCTCGGGCCGCCCGGCTTTCCTGCTGGCACAATCCGGCCAGGGCCAGCATGCCGAATCCGCAAGCGGTCTGCTGCAACAGCTCACGCCGTGTGAGCGAACCGTACCCAAGGGAAACAGGAGGCATGACGATACTCTGCTTGCCAACAACTGGAGGGTTTTCGATGGGCTTCCGCCGCAGTCCAGGAACGCGGGAGGGTGGGTAGGAACAACCGTTTATTGTATCGGATGCGTCTGCAGGCCAAAACATTTTTTCCCCAAACCCGGCCTCTTCTCCTCCCGCCGGAAAACGCACACTCGCAATTGGGCGCAGCTTGGAGTAAGCTACTCGTATCCATGGAGCTTGATGTTGCCCGCCTGTGCTGCGGCCCGCCACGCAGCATCCCCGGGGCCTACGGCCCCCCTGCCCGAAGTCGTCCGCCCGTTTTCGACAGGACCGGCCTGATGAGCATGTTCTGGACTGTTCTGCGGCGAAGCGATCGTGCTGGGTCAGCCAAGTTCGGCCCCTTCGCTGGCGGATCGCCCCCCCGAGGCCTGTCCGGGCTTTCCTTGCCGGGAATGCTGGTTTTGTTGCTGCTCTGCGGAGCCGGCTGCACCCGCCAGGCCCCCAGCCCCCCGCCGCCCAAGCCCCGGGTGATGGTCGCCCCCGTGGTGCAAAAAGAAGTGGCTCCCGAGGTGACGCTGGTGGGCACGGTGGTGGCGCTCCAGACCTCGCAGGTGGCCTCGGGTGCAGCGGGGCTGGTGCAGTGGTTTCCGCACCGGCCGGGGGAGTTTTTCAAAAAGGACGAAGTGCTGGTGCGGCTGCGGAGCACCGACGTGGAGCTTCAGCTCCAGGCGGCCCGGGCCCTGGAAAAAGAAAAACGCTACCGCTACGAGGAGCTGCGTCGTGGTGCCCTGCCGGAGGAGATCGAGCAGGCCAAGGCGTTGCTGGAATCGGCCAAGGCCCAACTGCGCCTGGCCCAGGCTCGCTTCCGCCGTGCGGAAGTGCTGTTCCAATCCGGCACCATCAACCAGGAAGAGTTCGACCATGTGCGCACCGAGCTGGACCAGGCGCAGCAGGAAGTCGTCGCCCGCCAGGCCGCCTACCAGCTCAAGCTCAAGGGCACCCCGGCCGAGCAGCTCCAGCAGGCCAAGGCGGCCTGGGAAGCCCAGCAGGAAGAAGTCCGCCGCCTGGAGGAAGAGCTGGCCAAGCGCACCATCCGCGCCCCCTTCGACGGCTACCTGGTCCAGAAGCTGACCGAGCCGGGCCAGTGGGTCCATGTGGGCGATGCGGTGGCCGTGCTGATCAACCTGGACGTGGTGGAAGCGGTGGTGCAGGTGGACGAAAGTTACTTGCCGCTGGTGCAGGTGGGCAGCCGGGTGAGCGTGCAGGCCGACGCGCTGCCGGGCCCCTATCGCACGCTGCAAGGAACGGTGTTCAAGGTGGTGCCCCGGGCCCAGTGGCAGCAGGGGAGCCGCAGCTTTCCCGTGCATGTGCGCATCGAAAACCCCAAACACCAAGGCCAGCCGCTTTTGAAAGAGGGGATGATGGTCCGCGTGCGGTTCCAGGGTCCCCCGCGCCGCTTGACGCTGGTGCCCAAGGACGCCGTGGTGCGCAGCTCGGGCCGGCCGCTGGTGTTTGTGCTGGATCAGGATCAGCACGTGCGGGCGGTTCCCATCGAGGAAGGGGCTTCCTACGCCGGGTGGATCGAAGTCCGCTCCGGCTCCCTGGCCCCGGAAACGCTGGTGGTGACCGACGGAGCCGAGCGGCTGCGTTCGTTCATGGAGGTGGAAGTAGTTTCCGCCCCGGAAGAAAACGAAGTGGCCCAGGAGCCCTCGCCCCAATCCTCGCGCAACAGCGACGGCACGCTGCAAAGCGGCGGCTGAAGAGGCGGCTGGCGGTCTGCACCGTTGCGCCGGTGCTTCCGTACCGAGCGAGAATAAACACAAACGTACTGGTGGCGAGCCGCTGGCTTCAGCCAGCGGAGAAAAATAACGCAATGCGCTCATTCGGCTCTCCCCGGACTGAAGTCCGGGGCTCGCCAAAGTCCGTAACGCACCAAGACGGCGAGCCGCCGACTTCAGTCGGCGGAGAAAAGCGAGCTGGGAGCGTAAGCCCTCGGAAGACAATAGAGAAAAATGCACGCCGATTGGCAGATTCGCTCCGCGTGCTCACGCACGCGGCTCGCCGTGAGAGAGTAAACGTTGATTTTACAGATAACGGCGAGCCGCCAGCTTTGTACGTGTTTAGCCAGCTGGCACATTGCTGATCCGACGCTTCCGTACGTGGTAGAAATAAGCGTTATTCTTGCCAACGGCGAGCCGCCAGCTTTAGCTGGCGGAGAAAAACCACCTGCGAGCGTTTTTCTTGGCTCTCCCCCGGCTGAAGCCGGGGGGAGAGCCGGATGCAAGAAACAACGGGCGCTTGCACCCAATCGGCGAGCCGGAGGTGTCAGCCTCCGGTTGCTTCAACAAGGCAACGGCCGATCCGATGCCAGACAACCGCGGGCTTACGCCCGCGGCTGGCGGCCTGCAAGCCCAGCGCCTTCGGCAAAAGCAACCGCGTGCTCGACGATGCGACCCGCCGCATTGCCAGAATACAAGAATACATGAAGAAACGCCGCTTTCGGCGGCGGTTTTGGAACCTGTCCCAGTAGCGATCCTTCCCACACCACGAGCCGATGAAACTGGTCGAGTTTTCCGTCCGCAACCCGGTCAAGGTGACCGTGGGCGTGGTGCTGCTTTGCATCTTCGGGGTGCTGGGCTTGCTGAGCGTGCCGGTGCAGCTTACGCCCGATGTGAGCAAGCCGATCATCTCCGTGTTCACTCGCTGGACCGGGGCCAGTCCCGCCGAGGTGGAAAAGGAGATCGTCGAACGCCAGGAGGAACAACTGCACGGCATCGAGGGCTTGCGCACCCTGGAGGCCGAATGCCGCGACGGGGCCGGGGACATCGACATGGAGTTCCGCGTGGGCACCGACATGCGCGAGGCCCTCATCAAGGTGAACAACGCCCTGGGGCAGATTACCCGCTATCCCGAGGACGCCCTGCGGCCGCGGGTGCGCACGGTGAACATCGACGATTCGCCCGTGTGCTGGATGGCCCTGGTGCCCCTGCCGCCGACAAAGGCGGAAGTGGAAGCCTTTCTCCAAGGCCATCCCGAGCTGCGCCCCACGCTGCAAAAGTGCATGCACGGGGACCAGGTGGACATGCCCACCCTGTACCGCCTGGCCCAGCACGAACCACGGCTCCAGCCGCTGGTGGCCCACTGCCCCGATCCGCAAAAGCTGCGCCTGTTTGCCGAAGACGTGATCGAGGCCGAACTGCGCCGCGTGCCCAATGTGGCCAACTCCAACGTCTATGGCGGGCAGTACCCGCGGCTGGAGGTGGTTATCGACCCGGCACGCCTGGCTTCCCGGGGCATCACCATCGCCCAGTTGCGCGAGGCGTTGCTGCGGGCCAACAAGGACACCGCCGGCGGGGACGTCTGGGAAGGCAATCGCCGCTACGTGGTGCGTACGCTGGGGCAGTTCTCCTCCCCGGAACAAGTGCGTCGTGTGATCGTCACCCACCGGGACGGCTCGCCGGTGCTGGTGCAGGACGTGGCCCTGGTACGCCTAGCCTACGGCAAGCCGCTGGGAATGGTCCGCCAGCGGGGGATGCCCTCGATTGCCGTCAACGTGCAGAAGGAAAGCGACGCCAACGTGCTGGAGGTGATGGAGGGGGTTCGGGCCAAGGTCGAACAG
>JALSGI010000124.1 GCA_026982835.1 Planctomycetota bacterium
CCGAGAGCGAGAAGACCGAACAACTCGTCTGCCAATGGCTGCAACAAATGGCCAACCAGACGTTCCGCCACTGGGCCGAGGAGGCCAAGCCTGCTGAAAAACCCTCCTGCTGTCCCCAGTGCGGCCAAACACTGCGGCACCGCGGTCGGGTCCGTCTCCAGGTGCAGACGCGGTTGGGCGTAGTTTGCTTCCTCATTCCGCGATACCGCTGTGAGAAGTGTCAGCAGGATTACTACCCGGACGGGGAGCAGCTGCGGTTTGGCTCGCACGGGGTAAGCGGTCCGCTGGCGCGGTTGATTTGCCGCCTGATGGTACGCGTTTAGCGTGCCAGCACAAGACGAAGCGCCCCCAGAGCAAAAGAATTGATTTTTGTCTGGCGAGCCGCGTGCGTGAGCACGCGGTTGCTACCGTTTGTGGCCGTTGCTACGCAGGCCAACCGCCGGCCGGCGCCTGCGGCTCGCCGTTGCTCCGCCAGCTAAAGCTGACGTACGTGTTTAGCGTGCCAGCATAAGACGAAGCGCCCCCAGAGCAAAAACGAGTCGATGCTTCTCCGGCGAGCCGCGTGCGTCAGCACGCGGTTGGCGAGCCCCGGGCTTGGAGCCCGGGGAGAGCCAAATAAGTGCATTGCGTTATTTTTCTCCGCTGGCTGAAGCCAGCGGCTCGCCATCCCTCCAAGCCCCCAAGCCTCCAAGCCCTCCGGGAGCTTACGCTCCCGGCTCGCCGGAGAACCGCCGGCTTACGCCGGCGGCTCGCCGATTGCAAAAACCGGCGCTTGTTCCGGCTTCGGTGCGGAAGCACCGCCGCAAGACCCAAGACCCACGACCTCCGGTGCGGCAGCACCGGCGCACGCCGCAAGCCGCAAGCCGATACCGTCTCTCCCCGCACTGGCGTGCGGGGCTCATGGCCTCCAAGCCCCCAAGCCTTCACGCCTCCCGCGGCTTTAGCCGCGGGCTCGCCCAACACCCACGCCCCAAGACCGCACACCTTGCTAGGAAGCGTACTCCCGGTCGGTCAAAATGCCGGGCATGGGCACCGGGTAGGTGCCGTCCTCCCGGGCGCGAAGCGGAGCCGGGGACTGGTAGGTGAGCTTGTCCACCTCGGGGGCAAACTCGTGCGGGTGGTTCATCATCTGCTCCAGCGTGACCACCTGCCCGGTGTGGGCGGCCAGGCGGCCCATGCTCGTGACCAGGCTGGCCATCGCCCCGCGTGGCACTTCGTTGTAGGGGCGATCCTCCCGGATGGCTTGCAGCAGGTCGTTCCATTCCTCGCGGTAGGGGTTGGGTTCCGGCTGCGGGTAGGCCCACGTCAGCTCGTCCTTGGTCAGTCGCTGCGACTTGTAGATGCGGCAGCGGGCCGGCGTATGGGCCGCCGTGGAGATCACCGCCGAGCCCTTGGTTCCCTGGGCGTAGCTGGCAAACTCGTTGTAGCAGCCGGCCATGCACCGCCCGGCCAGGAACAACTTACTGCCGTCGCGGAACGTGTACTCCACGTTGTAGGTGTCGAAGTTCTGGTCCACGTACTGGCCGCGGTAGTGGCGGCCGCCGAAACCCTTGGCCTCCACCGGCCAGTCGTCCTTCATCCAGCAGCACTCGTCGATGTTGTGGATCAGGAAGTCGCTCACCGCCCCACCGCTGGCCCAAAGGAAAGCGTGGAAGTTCTTGATCTGGTAGAGCAGCTCGGAGATGCCGTCGGGCTTGCGCTTGGCGAAGGCCGAGCCGGTCGGTCCCACCACGCGGTAGGCCCGAAGCAGCACAATCTCGCCAATCGCTCCGTCCTTGATCCGCTGAAACAACTCCTGCCGGGCCCGGCAGTGGCGGCACATCAGCCCCACGGCCACTTTCAGCCCCTTGGCCTCGGCCTTTTTGGCCAGTTGGAGCATCTTCTTGGTGGTGGGGCCATCCACCGTGACCGGCTTTTCCATGAACACATGCAGCCCCTTTTGGATGGCATAGGTAAAATGCACCCAGCGGAAAGCCGGCGGGGTGGTCAGGATCACCACATCCCCGGGCCGCAGGCAATCCATCGCCTTGCGGTAGGCGTCAAAGCCCAAAAATCGCCGCTCCGGCGGCACGTCCACCTTGTCGGCAAACTGGGTGGAGAGCCGCTTGTAGCTGGACTTGAGCTTGTAGTCGAACACGTCGGCCATGGCCACCAGCCGCGTGGGACCGAAGCGGGAGACCAGGGCGTCGGCCGCCGCTCCCGTGCCGCGTCCTCCGGCCCCGACCAGGGCCAACTGGATCGTGTTGTTCTCTCCGGCGTGCACGTGCGGCACGGCCACTGTGGCCAGGGCCGAGGCGGCGGCTGCGGTGCCGGTGGCTTTCAGCATCTGGCGGCGGGTCAGTTCGAGGCGGGAACCATTCTGGCGGCGGGCATCCTGTTTCACTGTGGCAACTCCTTGCAATCGACGAGAAGGGGGAAAATCCAACTTGGGCACCTCCGGCCCGGCCACCGGGCCTAGCCGGGGTGCTGTGTGGCTTGCCGCCACGGGGCAAACCGGCCGGCCGCAGTCTAGTTTACCCGAAAACCCCCTAGGGCAAAATGTTGCCCGGGTGGCGGCAGGGCGTCCGGGGCGACCGGGCGGCGGTAGTTTTTCTCCCCCTGGGAAGTTTTTTTCAAGACTTCGGCCCCCGGGGCGAATCTTCCAACGGGCACCCCGGATACGGGACACGGTGAAGAGGGCCGGAAGTCCCCCCCGGTGCGGGGAGTTGGGACGGGGTGGCCGCCGGTTGCAGGGTTGGTTGTTCCCTCGGGTACAGGAGTCGGTGTCATGTTGCGGAAAGCCTTGTTTTACGGGCTGGGCACGGTGCTGTTGCTGGGATTGGTCTTTGGCCGCGATGGGTTGAGCTACTTGAGCACCGTGGTGGAGGACGTGCGGCAGTCGGTGCGGGAGAAGGTGCCTACGGAGTTCGAGCTGCGGCGAGCCCGCAAAATGCTGGCCGAGCTGGAGCCGATCATTCGCCAGAATCGGCGCCGCATGGTGGAAGAGGAGGTCCGCCTGGAGCAGTTGGCCCAACGCATCGCCCGCTTGGAGGAAAAGCTGCGCCGGGACCAGGCCGAAATCCTCATGCTCCGCGACGACCTGGCCGAAGGCCGCCAGAGCTACGTCTATGCCGGACGCACCTACACGGCCCAGGAAGTACGCCAGGACCTGGAGCACCGCTTCCAGCGGTTCAAAACCAACCAGTCCACGCTGGAGCATCTTCGCAAGGTCTATCAGGCGCGCAAGCGGTCGCTGGAGGCCTTGGGCAAGCAGTTGCAAGGGATGCTCGCCGCCCAGGAGCAGTTGCGGCTGGAGGTGGAGAACCTGGCTGCCCAGTTGGAGATGGTCAAGGCGGCCGAGACGATGAACCAGTTCCAGTTTGACGACAGCCACCTGGCGCGGCTCAAGGCGCTGGTGCGCGATCTGCAAACGCGGATCCATGTGGCGGCTCGCCTGGCCGACCAGGAGCACGACGCCTACGCGGAGATTCCCGTGCACCAGAAGGACGCCTCGGGCGACATCGTGGAGCAGGTAACGCGGTACTTTGACCAGTCCCGCAGCCGGGATGGCGGGTAGAGGCCGTGGTGGGCCCGCCGGAGGCTTTCGGCTGCTGAAAGCCCAGGGGGAGGTCCCAGGGGCGGCCTCCCTCGGGGCATCCTTCGGCAGCCGTGGTGGCTGCGAGTACAATGGAAGGAGCGTGGGCCAGGAGGGTGCCGGGATTGCCGCCAGTTGCCCTGGAGCCGTCGTAAGTTGGGAGCCTGGGATCATGGAACCTCGCGCAGCGCCATCCCCCGGGGAACCTGCCACGGCACGCACCGGGTCGTTTACTTACGAGCCGGGCAGCAAGCCGCTGCCGGGGTTTACCATTCGCCGGGGGATCGGCCACGGGGGGTTTGGCGAGGTGTATGCCGCCGTAAGCGACGGGGGCAAGGAAGTGGCCCTGAAGCTCATCCGCCGCAACCTGGAAGTGGAACTGCGCGGCGTGCGGCACTGCCTGAACCTGAAACACCCCCACCTGGTCATGCTGCTAGATATCCGCCAGGACGGCCGGGGCGACTACTGGGTGGTGATGGAGCACGTGCAGGGGGAGACGCTGGATCGGGTCATCGCCCACCATCCCCAGGGAATGCCCCCGCAGCTGGCCATGGCCTGGTTCCACCCGCTGGCCCAAGCCGTGGCTTACCTGCACCGCCAGGGGATCGTCCACCGCGACCTGAAGCCGGGCAACATTTTCAACGATCAGGGGGTGGTCAAGGTGGGGGATTACGGGCTGAGCAAGTATCTTTCGCCCAATCGCCGCAGCGGGCAGACGGAGAACATCGGCACGGTCTATTACATGGCCCCGGAGATCGCCAGCGGCCGCTACGGCCAGGGGATCGACATCTACGCCCTGGGCGTGCTGCTTTATGAGATGCTCACCGGCCATGCACCTTTTGAGGGGGAATCGGTGGGCGAGATCTTGATGAAGCACCTGACGGCCCAGCCGCGGCTGGAAGAAGTGCCCGAGCCGTTCCGCCCGGTGGTGGCCCGCGCGCTGGCCAAGGACCCCCAGGACCGTTTCGCCACGGTGGAGCAGATGCTGGCCCAGTTGCCGCCCCCCCCGCCCGGTCCGGTGCCGGTGATGAGCCCTCGGGGCAGCGAAGTCCCGCCGATTGAGCTGATCGACTCGGCCGGCCCGGCCAACCCCCTGGCTGCCACGCGGCCGGTGGAAGATTCTCCGGCTGCCCCGGCGGAGCCTCTTGGCCACGCGGGAATCGAGGGAGGCGCCACCCCCGAGCCGGTGATGAACTGGTTGCGGCAGTTGCACGCCCGCGTGCGCGGGTGGCTCAAAGCCAGCGGTCTTCCCCTTTGGGCCAAAGTGCTGGTGCTGGTGGGCTTGGTGGGGTTGCTGCTGGTGACCGCCGAGCTTTGGGTGCAGGCCCTGATCGTGCTGGGCGTGCTCTACGTGGTGTATTACGTCGCTTGGTTGATGGTGCAGGAGCCGGAAGCGGAGCCGGAGAAGTCCTCCGGGGCGAAGACCGTCCCCGGTCCCCCGAGCCCTCCGCCGGCTGCTCCCCCGGTGGCAGAACAGCCGGGGGTGCGGGTGATCGAAACGGCCGAGCACGTGCCCGTGGCCCCGCTTGCCCCTCCCAGGTGGTCCCCCCCGTGGCGAAACGCCCCGGAGCGTTGGGCCTACCGGCTGGGGGCGGTGGTGACGGCCGGGGTGGTGGCCCCGGTGGTGGCTTCGCTGCTGGCCCCGCTGCTTTTCCCGGCCACCTGGAACCAGTTTTTGTGGCTGGCCCTGTCGGCCACGGCGGCAAGCTGGGCGGTGCTGCTGCTGGGCTTTGCCTGGGAGCACGTGGCAGCCGAAAGTTTTTCCCGCAGGTTCACCCTGGTGGGAGTGGGCATGCTGCTGGGAGCGTTGAGCTGGCAGTTGCAAAACTCGCTGGCCGTGCACCTGGCCCCGGTGGCCGGGGGACTGGAGCCGCTCTGGAACGCGCAGCTGACCACCCCCAGCGGCGATCCCACGCTGCGAGCCTACATGCTGTACTTGGGTTTGCTGTTCGGGGCGCTTCGCTGGTGGAAACAGACGGAACTTTTCCGCTGGGCCCGGGTCAGCCTGTGGAGCGTGGCCCTCTGCGGCCTGGGGGCGTGGCTGCTGGGATTGTTCATCCCGTTCCCCAGCCCCTGGGGAGTGTTCCTGGCTGTTACCGTGGCCATTGCGGTGCAGATGGCCGCCCCTTGGGTGCCGCCGCACCAGCGACCTGCCCGGGGGGCAGCGGCGGTTCCCAAGCCGTCCGTGTATTCCTAACAACAAGGAACCCCAAACACGATGTCTCCTGGTGTGGAAGCTGATCCGGCATTGGCTCCCCTGGTCCTGGTGGTGCTGGCTGTGCTGGCCGGGGCCGCCGTGTTGACCTGGCTCAACGGCGGCCATCGCCGTGGGATACCAGGACTGGTCCTGGCTTGGGGCATGAACGTGCTGTGGACCGTGCTGATCGGGGGGGCCATCTGGCATTGGTACTCCAACCGCCTCCTGCGGGAAGAAGCTCTACGGGAACAAGCCGGGCGGCAACGTCAACTGGCCCAGCAGACAGCGGCGATCCAAGGCGACCTGGTCCCCGGCGACTCGGCCGGGCGGCGCTCTTCCCGGCCGCAGGCGCCCAAGCCCCCCTCGGCAGCGCCCCTGCCGGCCCCGGAGCCAAAAGACAAAACGGACCAGGCCACCTCCCCCGCGAAGCCGACTGCCCAGCAGAGTGATCCGCCGGAGCCGGACTGGGTTTCCCGCCAGCAGCCTTGGACCCGGCATGGCACCCCGCAAGCCTGGCAACTGCACGCCACGGTGCACACCGAGTTTTATCTCCCCGAAGACGAGCTGGCCGCCCAGGGGCAACTCCAGCAGCGGGTGTGCCAGCGGGCCGCGGAGCTGGCCCTGGTGCAGTTTGAACTCTCCGAGGCCGAGGCGGCCTTGGTGGCCAGGAAGCTCCAGAACTGGCCTCAGTTCGCCCACTCCCTGGTCCGCGAAACCTATCGCCAGCGGCACCAGTCGGCCACGGCCGGCACGATGTACCGCCTGCACGCCTTGGTGGTGTTCGACCAGCAGGCTGTCAACCGGCTGGAGAGCCTGGTGCGGGAAGTCCAGGCCATCGGGGCGGCCAGGCGGTGGGTTGCCGGATTCGGCTGGCTGTGGCTTGCCGCGGGCGTGGTGCTGGTGGGGATCAAGGTGAACCTGGGCACCGGGGGCCGGTTCCGCCGCGCCTTGCAGTGGGGCACCGGCGGCGTCATATTGGCCCTGGGCGGCGCAGCCCTGTGGCTGGCCGGGGTGTGGCCGCAGTAGGCGGTTTGCCGCTGCGGTCCCGCGATCTTCATCCCCCGTGGCGGCAAGCCGGTCCCCAAGCGCATGACCCCTTCCAGCTCGGCCGAGTCGGATCGCCAACTGGTCCACCGCATCCGCCGTGGCGAGGCCCAGGCATGGGAAGAACTCATCGCCCGTTACGAGGGGCGGCTGCTGGCTTTCGTCCGCGCCCGGCTCCGCGACCGTGACCAAGCCGAGGACATCGTGCAAGAGACCCTGATCGGCTTCCTGACCAGCTTGCCCAACTACGACGAAAGCCGCTCCCTGGAAACCTACCTGTTCACCATCGCCACCTACAAGCTGACCGATTTCCTGCGCCGCCAGGGCCGCCGACCCAGTATCCCCCTGTCGGCCGCCAGCAACGACCCGGAAAGTCAGTGGCAGCTGCGCAGTCCCGTCCATGGGGCCTCCACCGTGCTGGGCCGCCGCGAGCAGCAACACCTGGAAGAACAAGCCCTGGTGGCCGCCATGCGGCAGGTGCTCGGGCACTGGCGTCGCCGGGGCGATTGGGAGAAGATTCGCTGCACGGAGCTGCTGTTTGTGCGCGGGCTGGCCAACAAGCAGGCCGCCGCCGTGCTCCAACTCTCCGAGCAAACGGTGGCCAACATCAAGTTCGAGTTTTTGCGAAAGCTCAAAAGCGAAGTCCGCAGGCAAGGCCTGCCCGAAGACGTCTTCCCCGAGCTGAATCCCCCGTGATGAGCCAGATCCCCTTTTCCCGCGAACACCTGGAAGCCTACCTGGACGAGGCCCTCCCCCCCGACGAGATGGCCTGCGTGGAGGAGACACTGCGGCACCATCCGCGACTGCTGGAGGAGCTGCGGGCCATCGTGGCCTTGCGCGACCAGGGGGTGCACACGCTGGGAGCCATCTGGCGGCGGCACCGGCTCACTTGCCCGGAGCGGGAACAACTGCAAGCCTATCTGGAAAAAAAGCTCGATGCCCCGACGGCCCGCTACGTCCGGTTCCACTTGCAGGTGATCGGCTGCCGCTACTGCCAGGCCAACCTGGAGGACTTGCAAGAGCAGCAGGGCGACCCGACCCCTCGGCAGAAGCGGCGGCGGCGCTATTTCCAGTCCAGCGCCGGGCGGCTGCCGCGAGGGAAGTGAGCCCCGGCAGCGGGGGCAGAGGCGTGTTTTGGCCGGACCGTTGCCAGCCGTCTTTCCCAGCGGCAGCAGCTTGCTTTTCACCGGACGCTGGCTCCACATCCCCACGGGCCACCGCCCATCGACACTTGCATCCGGCACGTTGCCCCGGGACCGCAGGAGCCGCGCGTTAGCTTTCGTCCTGTGGTGGCTCGGGCAGCGGGGGCAGTCCCACGGCCTGTTCCACCCGTTCGGCCAGGGAGCAACACCGGGAGAGAATCCGCACCAGCAGCAAGCCGAAGCGATCGGTGATGTTGTCCACGCGGAGAAAGACGCGCAGCGGGGACGGCAACTCCTCGGGCGGATCGACCGATTGAACCAGCCAGTCGGCCACCGTGACGGCTTTCCCTTCATCCAGGGGATAGTCCAGCGAGCCGAACGAGCCGATCCAGTGTTCGACCTTGTTTTCCAGGGTACCAGCCAGCCGTTCGCATTGGTGCCACACGAGGTCTTGGAGCTGGTCGGAGCGGATCTCCTCCAGGGATTGCAACAGGAACTGCAAGCCCAGCCAATCGAGAAACAACTCGGTGGCCACTTTGGCTTGGGCCATCAAGCGCCGCAGCAGGTGGACGTGTAGCAGCAGCTTTCCGTCCACGCCGGCTCTGTGGGCCTGTTGCGGCGAGCCTTCGGCCCAGCCTAGGGCCAGTTGCAGCCGGTCCACCAGGATGCGGCACCAGGGGAGGATCAGCGGGCGGCCTTTTGCCATGTCCTGGTCGGCCTGCTGGGCTGCTTCGTGGGCGCTTTGTTTCAGCTGGGCAGCCACGTCTTGATTGAGCGTGGCGGCGGCCAGGGCGTGGAAGAGCCGGTGCCAGAGGCGCTGGGCAATTCCGTGCTGGAAGGGATCGACCCCTTCGTTGAATTGCCCTCGGAGCTGCACCACCTGCTCGCGGTAATAGCGAAGCCGGCCGGCCAGCTCGTCGGGAGCCAACTGTTGCGGCTGCCAGGACAAAGGCAACCGTTCGGCTTCCCGCAGCATTACCAGGAACCACCAGATGGACATCCCTCCCTGGCAGTACCGCTCCAGGGAGCGGCTGTAGGTGCGTTCCCTGCCGTGGTGCTGCATGATTTCTTCCACCGGACGCAGCCACTCCGGGGAGAACTCCTGGGGGAGCGTGCGGCGGTACCACTGCTCGGTCAGCTGGCGGCACAGTGTACCGAACTGCACAAACAGCACCCGCGCCGGCAGCAAGGCGATCTCCTGGTCCCGAAACAGCCCGGCAAATCCCTCCCGCTGCACGGCCCGAATCCGCTGCGGATCGGTCGGGTGGGTGTCGTCCCAGGAGAGCCGCTGCTGAGGGAGCCACTTCTTCTCGAAGGCGTCCGGCTCTTCCTTGCGGAACTGTTCCACCAGGCGTTGGACCATCTCGGGAAAGTCCACCGCCAGGCGGCGGTCGTGGTGCGAAAGATGGAGGAAATCCACGGCTTGGGCGTGACCCACTTGCAGTTGCCACAGGTCCTTCATCGTCTGCACGAACCAGCGGCTGCCCACCAGTTGGGCCTCGTACAGGTCGGCTTCGTATTCCATCTGGCGGGTGAAGAAGGCGGCCACGCCCACGCCGATCCAGGCCAGCACCCGCAGCAGCCAGCGCGTGGCGGCGATGTAGAGCCGGGCCAGCCAGGCGGGGATGGCAAACAGCCCCAGTTTCTCGAAGGAACACATCCGTTCCAGGTACTCGTCCCACTGGTCCCGCTCATACGCCACCCGCAGCAGCCAGTAGCACGTGGCGCGGATCAACGCTCCCAGCCGCATCCCCCAGTGCTGGGAAAAGTGTCCCATCTCGTGGGCCAGCACCCCGGCCAGCTGCCGCACGGTGAGCACGCGCACCAGGGGCAAGCCGATGTGCAGGCAAAGCTGCTTGCCGAAGACGGCTCCCAGTCCTCGGCCCAGCGAGGCCCCGGCGTTGGGCATCAGCGAAACCAGAATCCGCGTCGGCTCCGGGGCGCCGACCACCTGGGCCACGCGGGCGCAGAAGCGGAACAGCACCGGCTGCTGGTGCGGTTGCAGCTCCAGGAAGCCGCTTTCGTCCTCCTCGGAGCTGAACAGGGGCTTGATGAGGAAAAACACGCTGGCCGCACCCACTGCCGCTCCCCCCAGGTAGAGAAGCCAGCCGAAGAACCCTTCGGAAAGCAGCTCGCTGTTTCCCGACAAATGGCGCAGCGTCCAGTAACCGGCCAACCCGATCACCGCCAGGTAAACGCCCAGCAGCAGCACCAGCATCAGGGCCACCAGCACCAACCCCAGCCCGTAGCCGAAGCTGGTGCTGATCGGCTGCAGGCGGCCCTCGAAGCTTTGCAACACGCGCCGCTGGGAGATTTTGCCCCGGGAAGACGATGGCTTAGCTTGCCCCTGAGAGTTCATCCCACTTCTCCTGAAGCTGCTTGGAACGGGTCCCGCCCCCACCCTGCCCCCGTGGTCCCCGTACCCTGGATTCCACGGCTAGGGCATACGGTCAAGGGGTGTGTTTCCCGTATTCTACGCAGCCGCACCGCCGCGGTCACCTCGCCCCCCGGGTTTCTTTCCCGGAGAGCGGGCGCGGCGCAGGCCCCCTCCCCCATCCCTCCTCCCCGGCCAAGATCAACGCCCAAGGGTCCTGGGGAGGGCCGCCGAGCCCTGGTGGAAGAAAACCAAAACGGGCTCTCCCGCCGCGCAGGACGGAAAAGCCCGCCTCGGAGGGTGGCCCCGGGTCGCTTACAAACAGCGCAGAAACGCCACCAGGTCGGCCTTTTCGCGGGCGGTAAGCTTCAGCTCCAGCACCAGGTTGAAGAACTCCACCGTGTCCTCAAGCGTCAGCAACCGCCCGTCGTGCAGGTAGGGCGGAGAGTCCTTGATCCCCCGCAGGGTGAAGGTCTTGATCGGCCCGTCGGCTGCGGCCCAACGCCCGCCGACCCATTGCGGCTCGTAGAACCGCTCGGTTTTGAGGTTGTGCATCAGGTTGTCGGTGTAGTAGGGTGCCGGGTGGCACACGCTACACTTGGCCTTACCGAAGAACAGCTCCTGCCCGCGTAGCTCGGCCGGCGTGGCTTTTTCAGGGTCGAGCTTGCCGTCCCAGCGGAGCTTCGGCGCCGGCGGGAAATCCAGCAACGCCTGGAACTCGGCCATGAAGTGCACTTGGCTGCCGCGTTCCAGCACGTTCACGCCCTTTTTGGTGGCGATGACCGGATCGCCGTCGAAGTAGGCGGCCCGCTGCTCAAACTCCGTGAAGTCCTCCACGCTCTTCAACGCCCGCTGCGAGCCGAACAGCCGCTGCACGTTCACCCCGCGCAGGCTGGGCGTGTCGATCCGGTGGCGAAACGCTTGCGGGCGAATATCGCCCACCAGGTGCGTGGCCGCGTTGGTGTGCCCGTTCACGTGGCAATCGAAACAGGCCACGCCCCGGTGCGGGTGCAGCGAGCGGCGATCTTCGGTAGCGTTGAACTGCTGTTGCGGGAACGGGGTGACCAGCAGCCGCAGGCCCTCCAGCTGCTTGGGATTCAGGATGCCGCTGAACAGCTCGTAGTAGTTGGCCAGCGTGACCAGCTTCCCCTGGCTCACATCGCCCAGGTCGGGGCGGGTGGTCAGGTAGATCGGCGGGGGGAACTCCGGCAACAAGTGCTCCGGCAGGTCGAAGTCCAGGTCGAATCGAGTCAGGTCGCGCCCGGTCTGCCGCTTCAGCTCGTCGATATGGTGCTTGGGGAACAGCATGCCGCCCTCGTTGTGGTTGGGGTGCGGCAGCGGCAGGAACCCCTTGGGCCACAACCCGCGGCGGCGAATTTCCTCCGGGCTCATTCGCGCCAGGTCGTCCCAGGTCACGCCCGGGGGCAACTTCACCCGCACGCCTTCTTGCACCGGCTTGCCGCGGCTCATAGTCACGCCGGGGGCAGGGCGATTGCTCAGATCATAACGCTCTTCCAGCAACTGGCGGTGCGCCCGCATCACCCGCGGCTTGGCCGCCGACATGCGAGCCACGATCGACTCGAACTTTTCCTTCACGGCCACCGGGGCATAGCTGGTGCGAGCCCGCGGCGGCGGGGCCTTCGAGGGCGGCTCGGCTTCCACGCGCAGAGTCGCGTAGCCCAGGCCCACCGCGGCAAGCAACAACGTGGCTCCCGCCACGAGTCGCCCTTTGGGAAAGTGTCGGTTCATCCTGCTTCTCCTTGATTGGGGGGAACGGTACAATCCCGCTGGCACTTCTCCCCTGGCACACCTGTATCCTAGGGCCGTCAGCTAGTTTTGGGAAATCAAATGATCGGATACTGTGCATAGGTGGCCGTTATGGAACTGTATCAACTCGAGTACTTCGTCGCCGTGGCCCAGGAGGGCAGCTTCACCCGCGCAGCCAAGCGTTGCCTGGTCACTCAGCCCACGCTTAGCCAGCAAATCCAGAAGCTGGAGCGCGAGTTGGGTCAGCCGCTGTTTCAGCGGCTGGGACGCCGTGTGGAGCTGACCGAGGCGGGCCGCGTGCTGTACGAAAAAGCCCAGTCCATCCTCCAACTGGCCCAACAGGCACAGCACGAAGTGGAGGAAGTCTCCGGCCGGGGGATGGGCCGGGTGATCGTGGGGGCCATTCCCACCATTGCCCCCTACCTGCTGCCGCAACTGGTGCAGAAGTTCCAGCAACAGTTCCCCCAGGCGGAACTCTCCCTGGAGGAAGACCTCACCGATCACTTGCTGGCCAAGTGCGCGCAAGGGGAGCTGGACCTGGCTATCATGGCCATGCCGGTCAAGCACGATCAACTCAACGTCCAGGCCCTGTGGAGCGAACCGCTGCTGTTGGCCGTGCCCCAGGGACACCCCTTGGCCGAAAAGAAAAAACTCACCGTGCGCGACCTGGCCAAGGAGCCTTTCATCCTGCTGGACGAAATGCACTGCCTGGGCGAGCAGATCGTGGAGTTCTGCAACCGCCAGGCCTACTCGCCGCTGGTCTGCTGCCGCAGTGCCCAGCTGCTCACCGTGCAGGAGATGGTGGCCCTGGGACACGGCGTGTCGCTGGTGCCGCAGATGGCCGCCCAGGCCCGCCCCGATCCCCGGGTGGTCTATCGCCGCCTCTCCGGCCCGGGGCCGCGGCGCACGCTGGCCCTGGTGTGGCACAAGCACCGCTTCCTGAGCGGTGCGGCCAGGGCCTGGCTGGAGATGATCCAGCAGGAAACCGCCCGGCGAAAAAAGAACAAGTCCGGCTAGGAGAACGGCTGGCGGCGTGTCACTTGCGGCTTGCGCCGTGGGCGGGAGCGAAAGCTCCCCGGGCCAGCGGCGCGGCTGCCCTCCGCCAGCTGAAGCTGGCGGCTCGCCGCTGGTGCGTTTGCGCTTTTTCTTGCCCGGTGCGGAAGCACCGCCTCATCCCTCCACGCCCCCAAGCCTCCAAGCCCCCGGTGCGAAAGCACCCTGCGCAAGCCGCACGCCGACTCGCCGATACTGTTTCTCCCCCCGCTGACGCGGGGGGCTCCTCCGGGAGCTTACGCTCCCGGCTCGCCGGAGAACCGCAGGTTTCCCGGATTTGCCCGCCAAGGTATCGAACTTGCTCTCTTTCTCTGGCATACTTGCACCCCGGAGGAGCACACCCTCGGGGAGGGCTCCTGGAACTTGAAAACTCCCCCGCTTGCGAGGCACTGCCATGCCTGCCGTGGAGCGTCCGGTGGTGGCCGTGTCGATGGGCGATCCGGCCGGGGTAGGCCCGGAGCTGGCCTTGCGCATCTTGCACGACCCCCAGATCGACACCTGCTGCGTGCCGCTGGTGTTTGGCGATGCGGAAGTGCTCCGCCGCGTGGCCCAGCACCAGCACCAGCCCTTTGCCGCCCGCGTGGTGCCGTGGACCCAGTGGCGCAAACAGCCCGCTGTGCCCCAACAGCCCACGGTCATCGACCTGCAGGCGATTTCCGCCGGAGAGCTGGAGCCCGGCCGCGTGGATCGCCGCACCGGGCATGCCGCTTACGCTTACGTGGACGCAGCGATCTGGGCCGCCCTGCACGGCCACGCCCATGCCCTGGCCACCGGACCCATTCACAAGGAGGCCATGCACCAGGCGGGCATTCCCTATCCGGGCCACACGGAGCTTTTGGCCGCCCGCACCGCGGTGGAAAGCGCCTACATGATGTTCGTCTCACGCCAGTTGTGCGTCAGCCTGGTCACCGGCCACATCGGCTACCGCGACGTGCCCCAGGCGCTGTCGGTGCCGCGGATCGTGGAGGCCATCGGGCTAACGGCCCAGGTGATGCGCGCCCTGCGCGGGCGGGAACCGCTTTTGGGGGTTTGCGGGCTGAATCCGCACGCCGGGGAGCACGGGCTGTTCGGCTACCGCGAGGAGGAGGAGCTGATCCTGCCGGCCATTGAAACGGCCCGCGAGATGGGCCTGCATGTGCAAGGCCCCCTGCCCCCCGACACCGCTTTCATCCCCCAGCGTCGCCGCGAGCTGGACGCCATCGTCTGCATGTACCACGACCAGGGACTGGTTGCCCTCAAGGCCCTGGCCTTCGAGGACGCAGTGCATCTGACGCTGGGCCTGCCGATTATCCGCACCTCGGTCGATCACGGCACGGCCCTGGACATCGCCTGGCAAGGGACGGCCCAGGGGGAAAGCCTCCGCCAGGCCGTGCTGCTGGCGGCGCAACTGGCTGCCCAGCAGCAGCGCGAGCCGATCCGCGTGGAGAGCTGAGCCGCCTGGGTCCCGAAAACGCCGCGACTCACTCCTGCCGGTTTGCTCCCTTGCCGTGGTCCGGCTGTTGGCCAGGTGCTTTGCCGCCGCGTGCCCGCCACGCATAAACCAAAAACGAAATCAGCCCGGCGTAGCGGTATTGAGAGTCCACGTAATGCTCGATCACGTAAAAGGCAAAATAATAGAAACGGCAAAAGGCCCAGATGGCGACGGCCAAAAGCAGCGCCACCTTCCCATCCTGCGCTTGCAGCAGCAACAGCCCGGAGGCCAGCACCCCCAGCAGCAGAAAAAGGATCCCCTTGATCCAGATGAGCCGGGGATTTTTCAGATCGGCCATGGGTGCTTTCCTGGTCGAAACGGCAGGTGGTGAGCATCTAGATTTTACCAGGAAATTTATGAAAAAGATCGTATTGCTTTTGCTCGATGCCTGGAACTCCCGCGGCAGAAGCGGCGTGCGGTGTGAAAAGATCAAGCTCTGGTGAGCTCCGGACTTCCGGCCGGGGGAGAGTCGAACCGGCGGGAAAATTCGGGCAGATTCTTTATTTCAGAAAGTATCAAGGTTCTTTTCGAGTCTCTGGGCTTCCTTCCTGATCGATCGGGAAAAGCGACGCGATAGCCCCAGTGCGGGCGTTGATCCACAAAACATTGATCACCTGCCAGGCGTGGTGCTCAGGCAGCCCACTTATTGAGTTCCTTGCCCTCGGTTCCGCTTTCAGAACCAGATAGCTCCAGACTACGTCGCCGGCGCGGCCGAAGCCTTTGCGGTCGCAGCCCAGCGGGAACACCGTCACGCAAACCGGAAACGTTCTGGTTCCGTGGGGCTCGCGGCCCAGGTGGGCGTGGACCCGATAGTCGGCCTCTGGCGGGGAGGGCACCTGGGCCTGAGGCGAGAGCAGCCGCTTGCAGATGCGGCGGAACTGCTCGGTCTGCTGCTGCGGCCGGGAGAGCAGGCCTATCAGCGGGTCGGCTACCACCACCTCCCCGGCCACTGTGGGCAGGGGCGACGCAGGCGAAACAGCCAGCAGGGAAAGCACGCCTCGGGCGCCCAACACGCCGCAGGTAAAGGCCGCCGCAGCACACAAGCTCCAGAGGACCATCGTCTTGCCCGAGGAAAAAAGCCGCCTTGAGTTTTTGGTTGCTTGCACGGTTTGAACTCCTCCGGAGAGAGCCTGATTGTCTTATTTTCCGTGACGAGAGCCTACGAAACGCTTGTGCTGTTGCGGGTGCGGAATACTTAGGTCACACGGGGCTTAAAATCTTGCTGGTCTGGCCATGATATCCAGCCGTGGCGACAGGTCGAATATACGGACTACGCTCCCGGTTCGGGCGTTGACCAAGTACAGGTTGCCTATGCCTGTGAATTCGGAGCTTCTGGCGCAGCGGACCACCACCCACACCACGTCGCCCGAGGAGCCGAACTCAGGTACTTCCTCTTGAAGGCGCGTCGCCCCGAGCACTTGCAAACGCCAGGAGGGGGCGTTGTGGAGAGTTGCCCTTCGCGGCACCCGGAAGTAAAGGGGCTCGAATCGTTCCACGCGCCAAATGGCCTCTCGGGGAGAGCCGATTTTCATTTCCCGGAGGGAATCCACCTGGTCCAGAAGGGCAAGCGCCTTCTCCGCCCCGAGCGAGCTCAGCAGGGTGACGTTGTTGGCGGCACTGGCGAACCACCCCGGCAGGGAGGAGGGATCGGCCCAGACCACCTGCCGGGGCACGCCTGGCTCGGGCTGGTCGGCCAAGTGGGAAACAAACGCGAAGACAACCCCAATCAACAAAGCGTTAGCCGCCAGCGACAGGCGGCACAGGAGAAGGTTTTGGCGGCTCATCCTCCATCTCTCCCGGCGAGCAAGGGGGGACAACCCCAAGGAGTTACCGTTGCACGAGTTAGTCGTCGTAGAAGCCGCCGAAGTTCCCCTCTTTGGAAGCAATAACTACGGAAGATGCTGGCAGCACCCGTGGGCAATGCCATCCCGGTCTTACGTGGCCGCGGGCGTCGCCAGGGAAGCCTTGTAGAGGGTTTCCACGTGGCGGAAGCCGATCTGCTGGTAGAGCCGCACGGCCCCGGTGTTCTCGGCCGTCACTTCCAGCCCGGCCCGCTCCAGCCCCGCTTGCTGGAAGCCCTCCAGTGCCCGGCACAGTAGCGCCCGGGCCAACCCACGCCGCCGGTGCTGGGGCACCACGCCCAGGTTCTGCACCGCCCCGCGCCCCTTGGCGTCCCGAATGCCCTGGATCGTGCCGCACGGCTGGGGGATCGCTCCTGCCGGCCCCTGAAACACCGCCAGCCAGGTGGCCTGGGGCAGAAAACCCTGGCTGCGGGCGATCTCCTGCATCAGCCGCAGGCAGCCCTCCTGCTGGCCCAGGCAGGGAAACACGTTGGCGTCCAGGTCGTAGCGGAAACTCTCGTACTTGGCCTGGGCGTGCGATTCCAGCAGGTCCGGGTGCCAGGCCAGCAAGCAATAGCCCGAAGGAAGCACCACCGCCGGCGGCGACCAGCGGCGCAGGTCCAGCTCCATCCAGTATCGCTTGAAGAACACCAGCCCCATGGGCACTCGCCTCGCTTGCAGGACAAGACCACGGAAGTGCAGGGGACGGACCGGCTGTTAATCTTCTTCGGCGGCAGCGGGCCGGGGCCTCTATCCTCAAGCTATCGCACCGGGGGCGGGGGAGCAACGATTTTTGCCTTGTGCCGGTTGTTCGGTTTTTCCCGGCACGCATCTGCCTGCCGCACGGCAATTCAAACCTGCACCTCGGCCTGAAGCTGCTGGGCCTCGGGATGGCGTAGGAGGATGGGCTGGATCACATGGTCTAGAAACTCGTCCACCTGCTGGGGAGCCCGGCCGATGTAAGAGTCGGCATCCAGCACTTCGTCCCAAGGCACCTGGGCAAAAGCCGGATCGTTTTGCAGCCGCTGGATCAGATCGTTGGGGGCGCCTTGCTCCTTGATGGCCTGGGCCGCCGCCTGGCTGTGCTGCCGGATGCGCTGGTGCAACTGCTGCCGGTCCCCGCCGCGGCGCACCGCCTCCATCAAGATGCGCTCCGTGGCCAGAAAAGGGAGCTCGCGGTTCAGG
This sequence comes from Planctomycetota bacterium, assembly GCA_026982835.1. Classification (GTDB taxonomy): domain Bacteria; phylum Planctomycetota; class Planctomycetia; order Pirellulales; family S012-138; genus S012-138. The sequence goes on from JALSGI010000124.1 coordinate 17,649, forward strand.
TTGGCCGCAACCACCTGGGGATAGACCACCAGTCCCGCCGCGATGTTGCGGTAAAGAATCAGCGCCGCGTCGATGGCCAGGAACGCCTCGGGCAACACCACGCGGCGGTTGGCGCTGTCGTCCAGCGTGCGCTCCAGCCACTGCGTGGCATGCGTGGCCGCCGGGGAGCTTTGCAGGCTGAGCACCAGTCGGGCCAGCGAGCACATGCGCTCGGCCCGCATCGGGTTGCGCTTGTAGGCCATGGCCGAGGAGCCGATCTGTTCCTTCTCGAACGGCTCCTCCAGCTCGTGATGATGCTGAAGCAGGCGCAGGTCGGTGCCCGCCTTGTGGCAACTGGCGGCGATCTGGGCCAGAAGGTCCAGCACCTGGGCATCGATCTTGCGGGGATAGGTCTGGCCGGTGACGGCGTAGGTGCTCTCAAAGCCCATCTTCTGGGCCACCAGGCGTTCCAGTTGCAGCACCTTCTGATGGTCCCCGTCGAACAGTTGCAGGAAGCTGGCCTGGGTGCCGGTGGTGCCCTTGGCCGAGCGGAAGCGAAGCGACTGGAGGCGGTGCTCCAGCTCCTCCAGGTCCAGCACCAGGTCGTAGGCCCAAAGGCACAACCGCTTGCCTACCGTGGTGGGCTGGGCCGGCTGGAAGTGCGTGTAGGCCAGGCACGGCAGGGCCCGGTGCCGTCGGGCCTGTTGGGCCAGCGCGGCCAGCGTGGCCACCAGGCGGTTGCGCACCAGTTGCAACGCTTCGCGCAGTAGCAGCAGATCGGCGTTGTCGGTCACAAAGCAACTGGTGGCCCCCAGGTGGATGATGCCCCGGGCCGCCGGGCACTGGTCGCCGAAGGCATGCACGTGGGCCATCACGTCGTGGCGGAAGCGGCGTTCGTACCGGGCCACTTGTTCCAGGTCCACCTGGTCCACCGCGTGGCGCATCTGGTCCAGTTGTTCTTCGGTGATGGGCAGTCCCAGCTCGGCTTGCGCTTCGGCCAATGCGACCCACAGCCGCCGCCAAAGCACCGCCCGGCGAAGCGGGCTCCACAGCCGCACCATCTCCGGCGAAGCGTAGCGGGTTACCAGCGGGGAACGGTACTGGTCGTAGTTCATCGGGGCAGGTAGGCTAGCGGGGTTTCATTTTGTGGAAGCCGCTTGGTTGGGACGCTTAGCGGCTTGCTGTGCTCTTTCTCCGCCGACGGAATCCGGGTACGTGTTCAGCGCACGGGCACAGAGAGGTGATTCCGCCACACCGGGCTGGAATCGAACGGAAGTGTGGGAAACAACGCAACATGCTAAAACCTGCGACTCATCAGGAGTTTCGCCCTCTTGGAATCATCCCGTTCCAAGGCAAAACCATGTCAGAAGTCGGTGACCAGTTCATGGGTAAAAGGGAGAGGTAGTTCCGCGAAGCGAGTCGGAGGCAAACGAAGCGGAACAGCCACGCCGCCACCAGTTCGATTCGCCCTTAGGTCCCATAAGACCGCTCGGCAGAAGCAAGTGCGGCAGCTCCCTCTCCCGCTTCACCCCGAACAGTCACCGGGCCCATTCTAACCCAAGCCCGTATGGACAAGGAAGGGACACTCCTGAAGGCCAGCGCATTCGTGGCATCTTCTCTTTCCCGGTGGCTATAATCGCGGAACGCGGTCTTTTCGCGGAAAGTCCGCTCGTTTCCGTGGTTTTTCCTATGCTTTCCTGCCGCCGGAGGGACTCGTTCATGCTTCGCATCATCTTGTGCCTGCAATCGGTCTGCCGCCGCAGAGGATGCATGGCTTGCTGGGGGAGCCTGGTCTGGCGCAGGGCTGTTTGCTTGCTTCCTGGCCTGCTGCTCCTTGTCCTGGCGGTGCTTGTCCCGGAAAACGCCGCGGCCCAGGAGCTGCTGGCCGGGGTGGGGAAGGTGGACATCACCAACTACGAGGCCGGGCCGGTCCACGATCCCATGTACGCCAAGGCCCTGGTGCTTCGCGGCGGCGGGACGACCGTGGTGCTGATCACCGTGGACGCGGTGGCCATTGGGGAGATCGGCTACATCGGCAACGATTTTATGGAGAACGTCCGCGGCGAGCTGGCCCGGCGGTTCGGCATCAAGCCGGAGTGCGTGCTGGCCAACGCCAGCCACTGCCATGGCGTGGTCCGCCGGGATGCGGACCGGCTGAGCGTGCAGGCGGTGGCCCAAGCCATGCGGAACCTGGTGCCGGTGCGGGTGGGCGTGGGCAGGGGCCGCGAGGACCGCGTTTCGGAGAACCGGCGGCTGAAGCTCAAAAACGGCCGCGAAGCCGACGTGCGGCACGCCTATGCCCTGGTGCCCGACGAGCAAGTGGCTGGCACCGGCCCCATCGACCCGGAAATCGGCATCCTGCGCCTGGATCGGCTCGATGGGCGCGTGCTGGCCGTGGTGTACAACTTCGCCTGCCACCCGATCCAGGGCGTGCCCGGCGGGGCCAACACGGCCGACATGACCGGCATCGCCTCCCAGGTGATCGAAGAGGCCCTGGGCGGTGGGGCGGTGGCTTTGTTCGTCCAAGGCTGCGCCGGGGATATCAACCCGGCCTACTACAAGGCGGTGGACTTTCCCCGGAACGCCGAAATCCTGGGCACGCTGCTTGCCTCCCGGGTGCTCAAGGCCGTGGCGACCATCCGCACCGAGAAGACCGATCGGTTGCAGATCGTGCGGCAGATGCTCACCTTGCCCCGGGCCGACTACGCCCGGCGAATCGCCCAACTGGAAAAACGCCGCCTGGAGCTGCTGGACTCCTTGCAGGGAACCAGCTTGAACCTGAAGACGTTCATGCAGCTTTCGATCAAGCACGGACTGTGGCCCCAGTTCCCCTCTTACTATGCCTACGGCTACTTGCACCAGCGGCAGTTGAAGCGGGAGGAG
>JALSGI010000125.1 GCA_026982835.1 Planctomycetota bacterium
CACCCGGTGCTGTTTGCCACCGGGCCGGACGGATCGCTCAACTCGTTGGCCCTGCGGCTAAGCGGCATCGACAAGGACTTCCAGGTGGTGGGCACCGGCTATATCGAACGCGACCCGAAAACCGGCGAACCGACCGGCATCCTCCGCAGTTGCCTGCGCTACGTGAAGGCCCAGCCCTACCAGGCCCGGCGCCCCAACCACGAGCAGGTGCTCCAACGCCTGGAGCTGCTGCTTCGGGACTACGCCTCGGTGGGGCTGACCACGGTGGCCGACCGCAGCGCCGGGCTGAATCAGCAGCGCCGCTACCAGGAACTGCTGGCCGAGGGCCGCTTGCCTGGTCGAGTGATGCTTTCGCGGTCGTTGAACACCTCCGGCACGCTGGAGCAGATCCAGGCCCGCATCGACCAGATCGCCCGCGACCCCCTGCGGCAAGGCACGCTGCGGCTGCGGATCGTAGGCGTAAAGACCTTCCTGGACGGCGGCATGCTCACCGGCAGCGCCTACATGCGCAAGCCCTGGGGAGTGAGCCGCATCTACGGCATCCGCGATCCCCGCTACCGCGGCGTGCGAATGATCTCCGAGGAGATGCTCCCCAAGATCGTCCGCCGCGTGGCCGAGGCGGGGCTGCAGTTCACCGCCCATAGCGTGGGCGACGGGGCGGTGCATGCCCTGCTGGAGGCCTACGCCCAACTGCCCGAGTCGTTGCGCAAGCAAACCCGCCCCTGCATCACCCACTGCAATTTCATGAGCCGCGAGGCGGTGCAGCAGATGGCCGCTCTGGGCGTGGTGGCCGACATCCAGCCGGCCTGGCTCTACCTGGACACACCCACGCTGCTGGCCCAATTCGGCTACAAACGCCTGCGGTACTTCCAGCCGCTGCGCAGCCTGTTTGAAGCCGGGGCGGTGGCCGGGGGTGGGTCGGACCACATGCAAAAGATCGGCTCTTTTCGGGCCATCAACCCGTACAATCCGTTCCTGGGCATGTGGGTTACTATTACCCGCCGCGGCCGCGACTTCCAGGAGCCGCTGCATCCGGAGGAAGCCCTCAGTCGCCGGCAGGCCATTCGCTTCTACACGATCAACAACGCCTACCTGCTGTTTGCCGAGCGGGAGCTAGGCTCGCTGGAGGCGGGCAAGCGGGCCGATCTGATCGTCATCGACCGGGATCTATTGCGCTGCCCCGTGGACCAGATCCCCAAAACCCAGGTGCTGCTCACCCTGGTCGAGGGCAAGGTGGTCCACCGGCACAAGTCGTTCCCTTGGCCGCAGGCAAAAGGGGGCAAGTAACCACCAGTGCAAATGCCAGCAACGTTTTAGCCCACCGCCGGGCTACGGCGGTTCGCCCCGTTGGCCGTCGTTGCACTGGATCAGCAGGCGAAGCGTCCGGGCTGGGATATCATAGGGCAGCAACCGCACCGACGCATCGCAGAACGCAGCGTTGAACCCCTCGCGGAACCAGCCGCCGAGCTTGGGCGGGGGCTTGCCGGGATCAAAGGGGATATCCTCCGGCTTGGTCCAGGGGACCTTGCGCTTCGCCTCGACGATCATGAGCGTGTTGGAGGTGCCGTCAGCAATTCGGCCGAAGGTCATCCGCTCCACTTTTGGATCGAACGCCGTGCCCGGGCCCACCAGCACAAAATACGAAGTATGCGTGGAGTTCGGATCGTCGTTGGGATGGCGATATACCTCGGGCATTTTTTTGAGTAGCTTGAGGTTGTGTGGGCTGTTCCACGGCTGGTCGAAGCGGTACTGCTGGTATAGCTCCATGTGGTCCAAGTAGGGCAGAAGCAGCACGCGCCAGGAGACCGGGTGTTTGAGTTCTTTGCCGTTCCAGTACCGGACGGCCGCCGCCGGGGGGAGGTAGCGGTGTTGGTCGTGGTGGATGTGCATGGCGATGGCCAGTTGGCGAAGGTTGTTTTGGGATTGGACTCGCCGAGCCGCCTGGCGAGCTGCTTGAACCGCAGAAAGCAGCAGGAGGAGAGAGGTTGCTTGCAATTCCTGCACTTCCACGGATGTCCGGAGGGCTACGTTGCTCTTTTCACGAGCCACTTGTATTTTCCCCAGCATGGTGCGAGCTAGGCGGGCCAGGAGTTTTTCTTCCGGCGCCGAAGCGGACTTCTCCAGGGTACCCAACATCAGCTGGCCGGTGGCGATCAACCCTTGGAGAGTGCGAGCCATTTGTTCGGCGGTTTGTTCTTCCCCGGGGCGGCAGACCAGCATGCAGCCCAGTTCCAGCTTGGCCGGGCCGGGGTCGATACCAAAGAAAATGGCCTGAGGCTTCCGCACCAACATAGCGGCACTCACATTCACAGGGTTTGCTTGGTGTGGGCGTTTATCCCCCGGAAGAAACATTTTCTGCAGGGCTGGAGGGTTGAGATATGCAACCAAGGGTAATTGCGGAAAAGGAAGAGCGCTTTCACCTTCCCCCAAGCGGAGGGTTTGCATTTGCCTGGCCCAGAAGGCTTTCTGAGCTCCTTGGGGACCGGCAGCCAACATGCGGCGGATAATCTCTTCGGATCGAAAACCATTGCTTAGGATCACTGTATGGCCGTCATCCACTCGGGCAAGCGCACTTGCGGAACGGACATGGTAGGATTGCTGTTTCCACTGTTTGCGAGATTCTTCGTCGAACCGTTGTTCCCACTGTCGGGCATCCACGGCTTTTTTCAGGTGCAGAACAAGTCCCACGGCGGCAGCGTCCGGGCCCCGCCAGGGATGTTCCGGATCAAGGAACGCTACGATGACTACCTGCCCTACGTCCTGGGGACGAACAGGAACCCCACACTGCTGGATTTGCCGGGTCAAACCAATTTCCAACAGGACGGACATGGGGAGGTTCTCCAGCCGGTCAGGAAAGACGCCCACGACGGCGAACATTCCCGATGCATCCGCAGGCACCCAGGCCAAGGAGAGTTCCTCCTGCTGGGCTTGTTGGGCCTGGACGAAGCCTCCGCTAGCCAGTCCTAGGACGAAAACAGACACAAGTGCACAGAGCAATCGGCGATACATCACCCGATCCCCCATTTGTTAGAACGAAGTGACGCCCACTGATACCGTGGAAGTTTGCATTCGACACATTTAGTTTCTCTGATCCAAGCGGCAAAGCAAGTCTTTTTTCAAGCTAGGTCCGGGGGTGCTTCCGTTTGGTTCCTGCAAAGCAGACGCTCCCGGCTCGCCAGTGTTCCCAGAATCGGCGTTTGCTCTTGTACCAGCAAGCCATGATCGTCAGCTCGCGGAGGGATACAGAAGAATGACCGTTTGTTCGTTGTTTCATCTCCGCGGGCTTACGCCCGCGGCTCGCTGTTTGTGAAATGTTGGCACCAGATTTCGTCCGGTGTGAAAGCGAGGGCGCAAGTCGCCAGCCGATTCCCGCCCCGGTGTGGAAGCTCCTGACATACGGAGCAATCTGCGAGTCACAAGCCGGTAGTCTCGCGATCATCACTTCTACTCACTCGAACGTGCGGCGCTCTCGTCCTCGTCTTCTACTCTCTTGGCCCCTTCAGAGGACTTCCCGCACCGCTTCGGCCAGCAGGCGCACCCCCTGGGCGATCCGCTCCGGCGGCTGCACGCCGAAGCTCAAGCGGATTGTGTTGTGCGGCACGGGGCCGCCGTGCGTGGGATAGCAGTAATGCCCCGGCACGTAGAGCACCCCCCGCTGCACGGCGGCGTGGAACAGGGGGCCTTCGGGCCGGGTGTCCACCTCGGGCGGAAGCTCCAGCCATACGTAAAGCCCGCCCTGGGGGCGAATCCACCGGCAGCCCTCTAGCGGACCCAGGTGCTCTTCCAGCGCCTCAAGCATCGCCTCCAGCTTCACACGATAGGCCCGGCGAAGCACTTCCACGTGGGGCTCAAGCAACCCCTGGGCCAGCACCTGGTTGATCACGCACTGGGCGAAATGCGGCGAGCCGAAATCGACGTTGCCTTTCAGGTCCAGCACCACCTGGGCCAGTTCCCGGGGAAGCACCCCCCAGCCTACTCGCACCCCGGGGGAGAAGCACTTGGAGAAGGTGTCGGTCCACACCACCAGCTGGCCGGAGTCGTCCAGCGAGCGGAGGCTGGGCACATCCTGGCCGTAGTAGCGCAGCAGTCGGTACGCGCCGTCTTCGATCAGGTAGATGCGCTGGTGGCAGTTCCACCGCCGCAACACCTCCAGCACCGCCTCCCGCCGCCGCAGCGACAGGGTGATCCCGGCCGGATTGTCGAAATAGGAGACCAGGTACAAGGCTTTCACCCGGGGCAGCTGACCGCTGCGCTGGAAGTGGGCCAGTTGCTGCTCCAGGGCCTCGGGCACCAGCCCTTCCGAGTCCGTCTCCACCGGCACGCTGTGCACCCCCAGGTTGGCCAGCGTGCCCAGGAAGACAAAATAGCTGGGAGCAGCGCACAGGCACACGTCCCCGGGGTCGAACAGCGCTTCGGCCACCAGGTGCAGCAGTTGGTTGCTGCCGGCGGTGACGATCACCTGGTCCAGCTCGATTGCCTGTTCCAGCTCGGGTTTTTGGTCCAGGTGGGCCAGGCGGCTACGCAGCCGGTCGCGCAGCTCGGGATTGCCCGCCGTGGAGCCGTACTGGAGGGCCTGCCGGGCCAGGCGGGAGTCGTTCATCAACTGCCGCAGGGCCTCGCCGGTGGCTTCCACCGGAAGCGTTTCGTTATCCACGAACCCGGCTGCCAGCGAGATCAACTCGGGGTATTGCAGCGCCTGGGCCATCAGTTGGCTGATGGGCTGATTGCGGGCCCAGGCCGAACGCCGGCTCCAGCGTGGCGGGGGCCAGTGGGGTCGGGCAACGGGAGAATCGACCGGGGTGTTCATCGGGTTGCCTCGTATCTGTTACCTCTGTTTCCGGGAAAGCATGCCCCTTTATCTAAGTTTTATCCACCTTGGCCGTAACGGACCAGCAGTTTACAAGCAGCATGTTTTCGCGGCGCAGCCGCCAGTCTGTTCCCACGCAGCTGTGCCAAGCAGTTACGTGTTGGCTCCTTTTTTGCGCCAGCGGTCCAGCAACGCGCGCAACTGCCGGATGTGTTCCGGGGTGGTGCCGCAGCAGCCGCCAAGCAATCGTGCCCCGCGGGCCAGCCAGCCGCGGGCGTATTGGACATAGCGGCTGGGTTCCTGTGCGTCGGTATCGTGCCAGCGGCCTTGGGCGTCCGGCTGGCCCGTGTTGGCATAAGCCCCCCAGGGCACGTGCTTGCCACACACTTGCTCCAGTACCTCCAGGCACCCGCCCACCCAGGGAGCCGGCACGCAGTTGACCAGCAGGGCCGAAACACCCAGGGCCAGCACTTCTTCGGCGGCCTGGCGAAGCGGCTCGCCGGAGAGCAACCGCCGGTGGCGATTGCAGACGAAGCTGACCAGCACGGGCAGTCCAGTAGCCAGTGCGGCCTGGGCGGCGGCTCGTGCTTCCCGCAGCGTGTTGTGCGTCTCCACCAGGATGCCGTCGGCCCCGGCTTGCAGCAGATGCTCGGCCATCCGGCGGTGTTCTTCTTCGAGAGCTGCTTCGGGGGGGACGTGTTGGGGGCTGTAGCAATCTTCCAGCGGCGCCTGCGAGCCCAGCACCCAAGCCCGGCCGCCGGCGGCTTGCCGGGCCAGTTGCACTGCCTGGGCCGTAAGCTCGGCGGCTCGGGGGGCCAGCCCTGCGGCGGCCAGGTTGCGGGCATGGGTGCGGAAGGTGTTGGCGGTGAGCAGTTGGGCTCCGGCCTGGATATAGTCGCGGTGGATTTGAAGTAGCAGCTCCGCAGCGTCTAGTAAGGCGCGGGCCGACCATAGCGGCGCATCCAGCTTCAGCCTGCGCCGCTGAAGCTCGGTGCCGGTGGCCCCATCCATCAGCAACACCCGGGAGCTGGTCAAAGCCTCCCGCAAGGTCCTGGCGTCGTAGCCCATGGAATTCATTGTAGGGGAGGTCCAGGTTCCCGGGGGAGAGAAGAAGCAGGTGTGTGCAGGGTGCCCTTGACAGGACCAGGGGGTGTAAGTAGCCTCGCTAGTGTCGATGAACTGTGTTCATCCGGTTCTTGCGGAACTGCCTTTCTCCGACCAGGTGTTGTGGACCGGAGGAGCGAAGGGCTTGGAAGCCGCCGTGCTTGCCCGCCTGCGGTAACGCTCTGGACCGCAAGTTGAGCACGAGTTGGTCCGTGGAACCTGCTTGCCTGAGAGCTGCCATGATGTGTTCTTTCCATCGGCGCGTGGTTCTGGTTCCGGTACTGGTGCTGCTGGTGGCGGCCTGGGTGGTGGCCTTCAACCCTCAGGTGGGGCGGAAGGCCATCGAGGTGTGCGATCCGGAGGCGGTAGAAGAGCTGCTGGAGCGGGCAGAAGAGGTAGAACAAGAGCTGCTCCTGGGGCTTTCTGTGGAGATGGGATTGGGGTGCCTGGAATATCTTCTGCAGCAGCGGCCATGTGGCTGGGGAGAAGTCTGTTGCCTGTCCCCGTGGCAGCCGCTGGAGCATCTGTTGGGCTGTTGTTCTATCAGCCGGGCTCCGCCGCGCAAGTAGCGCCCTGCTGCCTGTCTCCTGCCCCTTGAGGCCTTCCCCTGCCGAGACCTTCCGCCGGTTTTACGCGCGCAGAGCCAGCCGTGGGGGATGACGGCACGCTGGCCGCGTGGCCAAGGGATCGGCCGGGGCACCGGGGCGGAGCGTCTCTTTTGCACTTGCCCTGAGCCGGACTGCCAAACCCTGGCACCTGCCGGCCCCAGGAGGGAATGGTTTCGTTTTTTTCCGCGGCGCTGCCGCGCCGCCGAAGCTGCGTGTTCTAGCTCCATCCGTGCAATCCGATCGTTTCTGCAAGAGGTGCTGCACCATGAAAAACTCCGCCGATGTTCGTTCCCGACCCGCTGAATTGCTTCGTCCTACAGGAAACGGTCCCTGGAAATGGTTCTTGCGTTCCCTGCGCGAGCTGAACCCCTGGAACAATCTCAAGCACTGGGGGCGCAATCCCAAGCAGGACGTGCTGGCCGGAGCCACCGTGGCCGTCATTTCGGTGCCGATGGCGATGGCCTTCGGGGTGGCTTCGGGGCTGGGGGCGGCCACCGGCGTCTGGGGCACCATCTGCGGAGGGATCTTCGTAGGGCTGTTCGGGGGTTGCACGGTGGGCATCAGCGGACCCACCTCCCCCAAGGTGGTGCAGCTGGCCATGGTGATGAAAGACCACATGCTGCCCGACGGCAGCCCCGACCTGGTCTTTGCCTTCACCTTGGTGTTTCTCAGCGGCATCGTGGTGCTGCTGATGGGGCTGTTGCGCGTGGGGCGGTTGGTCTATTACACGCCCTATTCGGTGGTGTCGGGTTTCATGTGCGGCATCGGGGTGATTTTGATCGTGCTGGAGATCAATCCCATGCTGGGCCTGCCCGGAGCCCCTTCGCTGCGGGAGGCGATCCTGGGCATTCCGCACGCGGTGGCCCACATGCACTGGCCCGCCGCTGTGGTCTCCGGGGTGACGTTTGCCAGCATCGTGGTGTGGGAGAAGTTCCGGCCCAAGAAGATGGAGTGGTTCCCCGCCCCGTTGCTGGGTCTGGCCGTGGGGATTTCCCTGCCGCTGGTCGGCCCCGCGCTGGGACTCCCGCTGGAGGTGGAAATGGTCAAGATGACC
>JALSGI010000126.1 GCA_026982835.1 Planctomycetota bacterium
CCGGCCAGCCGAACTGGCGGGCCGCCTCGCTCCACCCCCGCTGCGTGCCGAGCTGGGCAAAATCAAACAGCCGCGAGGGTTCCCCGTGGGCAAGCAAAAACTCCGTCAGCAACGCCGCGGCCGTGTAGGCTTGCTGGTCTTCCGGGTCGATGCGCTGCCGGGCCAGCACCTCGGCCAACCGCGGCAAGCGTCCGTTGCGCACCCACCCGGCGGCAATCCGTTCCCGCTTCCCTCGGGTGCCGGGATCATCCTCCGTGGCGGCCACCCCCTCGTGCACCCACACCGGCAACGTGTCCCCGAATCGGGTGAAAAGAACCACGTGCACCATTTCATGGGCCAGCGTGGTCCGCACCCGAGCATCCGAACTATTCAGCCACACCAGGTGCCGCCGCCGCGTGGGAGAGAGAGCAGGCCAGGTGGTCCCCTCGTCACGATGGGCAGACAGCTCCCAGTGGATAACGGTCTTCCCTTGCCCTTGGTCCAGCGGTCCGCCAAGCCATTGCAGAGCCAGCCGCCGACGCAGCCGCTGGGCCTCGGCCAGGAGCATCTGGGCTCGGGGCTGGTCCGGGGCGTTGATCGAAAAGTGCTCGTCCCCGGCGATCCCGCGCCCCTGGGCCGGCGCCGAAGTCGGACTCACGGCCCCAGCGGCCAGCAGCAGCACCAAGCCCAGCCTTCCCGTGCTCCGCTCGCAAACCATGATCGGCCTCCTTGCCGGAACCCGTGGCAGATGCGGTTCCCTCCCGGACCTTCCGTGGCAGGGGAGATAGCATCCCCCGAAGCCCCTCCCCAGGTCAAGAGAGGTTCCCGCTACCGGCCGGGTCGCCGGGTCGGCTGGGAGACTTATTCCACGGCTCGCCGGGAGCCGCGCCCTTGTTTTGTTGCGCCGGAGCGTAAGCTCCGGCGAGCCGCGTGCGTGAGCACGCAGTTGTTTTTTTGAACCGTGTCGGTCATTGCTTTGCTTGAAGCAACCGGGAGCTGACGCTCCCGGCTCGCCGTTTTTTGTGTTTATGCTTGTTCTTGCACCGGTGCGGAAGCACCGTCGCACGGCGCACGCCGCAGGACGCAAGCCGCAAGCCGATACTGTTTCTCCCCCCGCTGACGCGGGGGGCTCTTTTACGCCGACTGAAGTCGGCGGCTGGCCGTTGCTCCGCTGGCTAAGTACGTGTTTAGCGTGCCAGCACAAGACGAAGCGTTTCCAAGCAAAAACGAGTCGATGCTTGTCCGGCGAGCCGCGTGCGTGAGCACGCGGTTGCTACGGTTTGTGGCCGTTGCTACGCTGGCCAACCGCCGGCCGGGGCCGGCGGCTCGCCGTTGCAAGAATTAGCGTTTGTTTTCACTTCGGAGCGGAAGCTCCGGCGCACGGCGCAGGTCGCAAGCCGATTCTATTTCTCCCCGCACTGACGTGCGGGGCTCTGTGCTCAATATCCAAGACGACACATGTCGATCTTCTCCGCGGGCTGACGGTGCGCGGCTGGCCGGTTCTCCGCCAGCTGAAGCTGGCGGCTCGCTGTTTTCCCACGGAGGAGAGAGTACCGGTTCCGGCGTTTCTTGCAACCAGGGCCCACCGCTGGCGGCAAGGGTTTTTCTAGAGCTTGAATACTTCCTTCACGTTGTCGATGAGCACCTGCCGGGCCAGGTCCAGGGCCTGCTCCTCGGACCAGCCGCGGCCCAACACGAAGTGCCGGGCCAGCACGCGGGCCAGCACCCGCTTGTACATGCGGAACTTGGGCAGGGCAAACTCCAGCTTGTACATGTCGCTGTAGTAGCCCAAAAGCTTGTTCCGCGGCACTGCCTCCAGCCGGTTGGCCAGGTCGCGGTAGATCACACTGGGCGTGTTGCTGTACCACCAGTGGCCGTGAATCAGCACATTGGGGAAAATCCAGCTATAGGCCACCAGCTCCTGGTTGGTGACACTGGCCAGCACCGACACGGGGAACACCACCTGCGGGAAGGCGTTCCACAGCTCGGCATACTGGAGGAGCGACACCCGCGAGTCGAACAAGTCCATCCCCTGGAACACGCCGTGCTGGTACACGCCGCGCGTAACGCCGATCATCAGGTCAAAGGGCAAGTTGAACTCCTGGCACAGCTCGGCCAGCGTCCAGAAGACGTAATAGGCCATGCGTTCCGGCATGGTGGGTTCTTCCCGGGCGGTTTTGACCGCATGGGCGAACATGGCGCTGGCAAAATTGCCCGGCCGAATCTCCTCGCCGCCGATGAGCCGCTGCCAGAAGTTTTCCACCTCCCCAGGGATGACCTTTTGGGGCATAAACTCTGGCGGCAGCGAGATGGCGCAGGCCCGAGCCCCCCGGCGGACAAAGTGCTCGAACAGCCGCCCCAGGCTCTCCCGCAGCTTCGGCAGCGTGGAAGGCTCGATGCCGGTGATCTGGGTCAGGCGCTGTTTCACCTCGGGCCGGTGGAGCCGGAACACCAGATCGTCGGTCCGCAGACAGGGGACGTAGCGCGTGGTGTCAAACCCTTCGAGCGGATCGTCGAACGGGTTGGTCAAAAACACCGCCTCCAGCTTGCTTTGGCGCAGCACCTGCTGTTCCCAGTCCGGCTGCTGCATCTTGGCCAGGGCCGCATCGTAAAGCTCTTCCCAGTTCTTCTCGTTCACCTGGTCGTAGGGGAAGTCGAACAGCTCCCGGGCCATCTCCACCAGCCAGGAGTACTGCACCGTGTTGTCCAGGTGCTTCAGCCACGGCACCAGCACCCGCACCCGCTCGCGGGGGTCCTGGGGAGCCTCGGGGCCTTCGATCCGGTGCTTGGGGCACCCGGCCGAGTGGGCCAGCTCCGTGTAGTAGTGGTAGCCCAGAATATCGGCCAGCGTGCGCGAGGCGGGCTGGTGCGGATCGATGTGCGTGTGGGGATCGACCAGCGTCCAGGAATCGATCTCCTCAAACAGGCGCTTGTGCAGTTGTTGGCTCATGGGAAGCGGTCTTTTGCTCGGGTACTTGCTTCGGCCGGTGCGAACAGAAAACGGCAGCCAGTTGCCGCACTCCACATTTGGCGAGCCGCAAGCGTGAGCTTGCGGTTGCGTGGCAACGACTGCGATACACGTGCGCAACCGCCGACTGACGTCGGCGGCTTGCCGGGTGCGGAAGCACCGGCGCTACAGCGCAGGCCGCACGGCGCAAGCCGTTTTTCCGCCGCCGGAGCGTGGGTTATCATACGTTTTGTATCCGAACCGCCTTGCCCTGCACAAGCACCCCCGCCCCTAGCCTGGCCAAGGGACGGCCAATCTACCCCGAAGTTCGGAAAAAACGAGGACCCCACCATGCGATTGCATCTTTCGATGCTGGACGTGCCGCCGGTGTGGTTGCTGGGGCTGCTGTTTGCTTGCGGCTGCGGCCAGGTGGAATCCGAGGCCCAGGACCCGAAGCCTGCGGCCCCGAAACGCGCCTCGGCCCCCGCCGCCTCCGCCCAGCAGGAGCAAGCGGCCTGGTGGCCCATGTTCCGCGGCACCCCCCAGGCCCAGGGCACCAGCCCCGTGGAACTGCCCAGCCGCTTGCGTCTTGTGTGGCGTCGGCGTTTCTCCGAACAAGGCTTTGCCGCCACGGCGGCCGTGGCCGGCGGGGTGATCTACCTGGGCTCGCTGGACGGCCCCTTTTATGCCCTGCGGCTGCAAGACGGCAAGACGCTCTGGGAAGCCAGGTCCGAGGTGGGCTTCCAGGCCGCAGCCACGGTGGCCCAGGGCCGCGTCTTCGTCGGCGACCTGGACGGAGTGTTCTTCTGCCTGGATGCCCGCACCGGCCAGGTGCTTTGGACCCATCGGGCCGAGGCGGAGATCGACGCCGGGGCCAATCTTTACCGGCAGTGGGTGCTCTACGGGGCCCAGGACGCCACGCTCTATTGCCTGGAACAGGCCACCGGGAAGCCGGTGTGGAAATACCAGATCGGCGACCAGATTCGCACCTTTCCCACGCTGGCCGGGGACAAGACGTTTGTGGCCGGCTGCGACGGGTTCCTGCACGTGGTGGATGTGAAGACCGGCCGCGGCGTGGCCCAGGTGCCCATCGAAGCCCCCACCGGCTGCACACCGGCGGTGTTGGGCTCGCGGCTGTTCGTAGGCACCGAGGGGGAGCGTTTTTTTGCCATCGATTACCAACAGGGGAAGGTGCTCTGGAGGTTCCATCACCCGACGCGCAAGTTCGCCTACCGCTCCTCGGCCGCAGTAAGCGAAAAAGCCGTGGTGGTGGGCAACCGCGGCAAGATGGTGCTGGCCCTGGACCCGGCCACCGGCCAGCTGCTCTGGGAACACCGCACGCGAAGCTCGGTGGACGCCTCGCCGGTAATCACGGGGCGGTACGTGTGGGTCGTGACGGTGCGCGGGCGACTGCTGTGCCTGGAGCTGGCCAGCGGGCGGAAGCTATGGGAATACGAGATCGGCGACCGCGTAGAAGCCTCGCCCGCGGTGGCCCAGGGACGCCTGGTGCTGGCCACCGAGCGGGGCGAGGTGCTCTGCTTCGGCCCGGGGGAGTGAAGGGGACTCCGGGCTTGGAGGCGTGGAGGCCTGGGGGCTTGGAAGCTTGGTGAGCCGCGCACTGTCAGCCCGCGGTTGAACAGCAAGCCGGGAGCACGAGCTCCCGGTGGCTTCGAGTAAAGCAACGGCCGACACGGTTTCAAAAAAAAACAACCGCGTGCTCACGCCCGCGGCTCGCTGGTAGCCGATACACCAAACCGCGTCCCGGGCCAGAGTGCGGCTCAAAACGGCCAGCGGCGGCCCAACGCCTCCCGCTGAATCTGGGTGAGTTGGCCGATACCCCGGGCGGCCACCCGGAGCAACTGGTCCAGCTCCTCGCGGCTGAAGGTGGCCTCCTCGCCCGTGCCCTGCACCTCCACGAAGCGGCCCGAGCCGGTCATCACCACGTTCATGTCCACCTGGGCCTGGGAGTCTTCCTGGTAGTCCAGGTCCAGCAGCACCTGGGAGCCCAACAGCCCCACGCTCACCGCGGCCACGGAGTCTTTCAGGGGGAAGCGGTTCGGGTCGGGCAGTTCTTTGCGCAGCTGGTGCAGGGCATCTACCAGGGCCACAAACCCCGCGGTGATGCTCAGCGTGCGCGTGCCGCCGTCGGCTTCCAGCACGTCGCAATCGACGGTGATGAGCCGCTCGCCCAGGGCCTCCAGGTCGGCCACCGCCCGCAGCGAACGGCCGATCAGGCGCTGGATTTCCGTGGTGCGTCCGTCCACCTTGCCGCCCCGTTCGCGGCGTTTGCGGGGGGAGGTGCTGCCGGGCAGCATGTTGTACTCGGCGGTGATCCACCCGCGACCCTGGCCTTCCAGCCACGGGGGCACCTCGTCCTCCACGCTGGCGGTGCAGAGGATCATGGTGCGCCCG
>JALSGI010000127.1 GCA_026982835.1 Planctomycetota bacterium
CCTCCACACGGCAAGCCCGTGCCGGGCCAACTGCTGCTGGATACTAGCTGCGTAGTAAGAGCTGACCACCAGCACAAATCCTATGCCCATGTTGAACACCCGGTACATTTCTTCTTCGGGCACCTGACCCAACTGGGCCAGCCACACAAAAAGCGGCGGCACCGGCCAACTGCCACGCTGCAACACCACCTGCTTGCCGGGGGGGACGACTCGGGCCAGGTTCTCTTGCAGCCCGCCGCCGGTGATGTGGGCCATGGCGTGCACCACGGCCTTGACTCGGTAGTGCTGAAGCACATCGCGTACCGCGGGGGCGTAAATCAGCGTGGGCCGCAACAGCACCTCGGCCACCGTGGCCTCCAGCTCGCCGATGTATTGGTCCACCTGGAGCCCGGCGTGTTCAAACACCACTTTGCGTACCAGCGAGTAGCCGTTGGCGTGGAACCCGCTGGAGCCCACACCCAGCACCACGTCCCCCTGGTCCACGGACGAGCCGTCGATCCGCTTGTGCTCCTCCACCACCCCGACGCAAAACCCCGCCAGATCGTAACGGCCCGGCGGGTACAGGTCGGGCATCACGGCCGTCTCGCCCCCCAGCAGGGCGCAATCGGCCTGCTGGCATCCTCGGGCCACGCCGCGGACGATCTGTTCTAGCAGCTCCGGGTCGTCCCGGCCCATGGCCACGTAGTCCAAAAAAAACAGCGGCTCGGCCCCGGAGCAGATACAGTCGTTGACGTTCATGGCCACCAGGTCCACGCCCACCGTGTCGTGTACCCCGGCCATTTCGGCTACCAGCAGCTTGGTGCCCACCCCGTCGGCACAGCCTACCAACAGGGGTTTCTGATAGTGCCGGGCGAACAGGCAACAATCGAAGTCCAAGCGAAACAGCCCGGCAAACCCCCCCGGCCACGGCACCACCCGGGGTGTGTGCGTGCGGTGGACCCAGGCGGCGATGCGCTGCATCGATTCGGCATAGCACTCCAGGTCCACCCCGGCCTGTTTGTAACTCCAAGCTGCCATCGAAGAGGTGTTGCAAGGGGTAGGGGCATCCCGCGGTCCAGGCGCACTCCCCCGAGGGCCGCCGCGTTTGCGAAGTATAACCCTGGGCCGGAAGTTGTCGAAAGTACCGCGCGGGCGGAAATCGCTGTTTTGCCGGGAGCAAGCGGCACAGCACGTAGCAGCTCCGGAAGGCAGCTCCCTCACCGGAAAGCGAAAAACAAAGGCAATTGGCACGATGTTTGCACCAGCTTGCCGGTGGTCCCTCGGAGAGAGGCAAACCTTGCGGGGTCGGAACAGAAGAGGCGACCAACAAGGGGCCGGTCATGAAAGAGGCAACTGCAAACCGCCCAAGGGAACAAGAAGGAGCTTGTTCCCGCAAACCCTAACGGAGATCGTAGGATAGGAAACCCTCACCGTTGGGCGTTTTGGCTCCCCTTGAGCTGCCAATAAGGCAAACAAAGGGTGTTGCAAAATAATACAGCAAAATTGCTCAGCGTGGCAAAATTGAACACCCCCTCCTCACGCAGCTTACGCTTCGCCGGCCACCGCGTAAGCTGCGTTTTCTTTTTTTCACCAGGTTTTCCACGAGGATCCAAGGCAATCCGTACTGTTCTGCCCAACGAAAATTTCGGGCTGAGCGAGTTTTCCGCCCCGCAGGGCATGGGAGGCACCCAAGCCCCAAGAGCCGCGGGAGAGTCCTCCTTGCTAAGGCGGGCCGTACCCGCGGGAGAAGCTTCCCAGGCCAAATCCTCCTTGCGGTAAAAAATTCACCGAGGCTGTAAAAAACCCTTTTTCGGCGAGTACTTTGACACCGCTTCGGCGTTCCTCTTACGATGGAACAGTAGGTCCTACGGCAAACGGGACTGTTCCTCTTGGAAAGGAATGGGCGAGCCATGCGACGATTCCACTTGGGCACTGCCGCGGCACTGATGCTGTTGATCCTGGGAGCTGCTCCGGCCAGGGTTCCGGCTGCCGAGCCCCAGGGCCTCTCCAGCGAAGATCAGCGGATCATCGCCTACATTAACCAGTACATCCGCCAGGGGTGGCAGGACGCGGAGTTGAGCCCCTCGCCCGAGGCCACCGAAGGGGAGTGGGTCCGTCGGGTGTTTCTGGATGTAGTGGGCCGCATCCCTTCGGCCGAGGAGACTCTGGAGTTTGTCAACGATCGCTCGCCGGACAAGAAAGCCAAGCTCATCGACAAGCTGCTGGATTCCGACGAGTACATCGAGCAGTACGCCCACAACTGGTCCACCATCTGGACCATCCTGCTGATCGGCCGCACCGGGGGAAACGACCGCCGCTCGCTGGTCAACCGCCAAGGGATGCAGCAATACCTGCGGCAGAGCTTTCTGAACAACAAGCCCTATGACCAGATGGTCTATGAGCTCATCAGCGCCCGCGGCTGCAACAAGCCGGGCGAGCCGGACTACAACGGCGCGGTCAATTTCCTGCTGGACAACCTGGACCAGAACGCCGTGCCGGCCACGGCCAAAGTGACCCGCATCTTCCTGGGCATGCAGATCCAGTGCACCCAGTGCCACAACCACCCGTTCAACGACATGAAACAGAACGCCTTCTGGGAGCTGAACGCCTTTTTCCGCCAGGCCAAGGCGCTGCGTACGTTCCAGGGGCGGGACATCGTTTCCGTGCGGCTGGAGGACGAGGATTTTCCCGGCGAGGACAACAACCCCGAAGAAGCCGCTATTTTCTATGAGCTTCGAAACGGGCTACTCAAGGTGGCCTATCCCCGCTTCATCGACGGTACGCGGATCAATCCCAGCGGCTACGTGGAAGATGTGAACCGCCGCCGGGAGCTGGCCCGGCTGATCCGCCAGTCGCCGCAGATGCGCAAGGCGATCGTCAACCGGATGTGGGCCCACTTTTTCGGCTACGGGTTCACCAAGCCGATCGACGACATGGGTCCGCACAATCTGCCCACCCATCCGGAACTGCTGGAACGGCTGGCCGAGGACTTCGGCCGCCACGGCCACGATCTGAAGCGGCTGATCCGCTGGATCGTGCTGAGCGAGCCGTATGGGCTCTCCAGCCGCATCACCAAGGGGAACCGCCGCGACGATCCCACCCTGGGCGAAAAACCCATGTTCAGCCACTTCTACCTGCGGCAGATGACCGCCGAGCAGTTGTACGAGTCGCTGATTACGGCCACGGCGGCGCACAAGGCGCGGGCCGGTTCCTACGAGCAGCAGCAGCGCATCCGCGACCAGTGGCTGCGGCAGTTCGCCATCGCCTTCGGCACCGACGAGAACGACGAGGCCACCACCTTCGACGGCACCATCCCGCAGGTGCTGATGATGTGGAACGGGGAACTGATGCAGAAGGCCATCAGCGGCGAGGCGGGCACGCTGCTTTACCGTGTGGCCCGGACCAAAAAATCGCCCCGCGAAATGATCGACTACCTATACCTGACCGCGTTGAGCCGCAAGCCCACTCGCACCGAGCTGCGCCTGGCTCAACGCGCCTGGCGCGCCCGAAAAGGAAACACCCTGGAAGCCCTGAAGGACGTGTACTGGGTGCTGCTCAACTCCAACGAGTTCATCCTGCAACACTAGCCTGATGGTTGTTGTCGGTTGTCCAAGAAAGCGCCTTTTCCTGTGAAATCCTTTACCCCGGAAGCATAAAAGGAGCCCTAGCGATGTTCCGTACCCCCCGAGGCATGAATCGGCGTCACTTCCTGCGACACCTGGCTGCTGCCAGCGCGCTGGCCGGACCGGCCGCCATGCTGGGCGAGTCGATCCGTGCCCACGCCGACGAGATGAAAAAGAAGAACAAGGCCTGCATCGTGTTGTGGATGGGCGGCGGACCCAGCACCATCGACCTGTGGGACCTCAAGCCCGGGGCTCCCACCGGCGGGCCCTTCAAGCCCATCTCCACCACCGGCGACGTGCAGATCTGCGAACACCTACCCATGATGGCCAAGGTAATGAAGCACATGGCCATCGTCCGCTCGATGAACACCCGCGAGGCGGACCACAACCGCGGCCGCTACTACATGCACACCGGCTACGTGCCCAACCCCAACATCAAGCATCCCAGCTACGGGGCCGTGATCGCCCACGAGCTGACGCCCAAGCATCTGGAGATTCCGCCGTTTATCTCTATCGGCGGTCCCAGCGAAGGGCCCGGTTTCCTGGGCATGAGCTACGCTCCGTTTGTGGTGGATTCCAACGGGCGGATTCGCAACCTGAAGATGAGCGTGGACAACAACCGCCTGATGCAGCGGATGTACATGCTCGCTTCGCTGGAGAAGAGCTTCATTTCGCAGAACCGCGGCCAGGCCGCCTCGGACCATGCCAAGGTGCTGGACAAGACCCTGGCCCTGCTGACCAGCAAGCAGATGGAAGCTTTCCGCGTGGAAAAGGAGCCGGACCCGATCAAGGAACGGTACGGCCAGACCAGCTTCGGTCGCGGCTGCCTGATGGCCCGGCGACTGGTCGAGGTGGGTGTGCCCTACGTGGAAGTGAACCTGGGCGGTTGGGACAACCACCAGAACATCTTCCCCACCCTGGCCGATAACAAGCTGCCGGAGCTGGATCGGGCCATGAGCGCCCTGATCGAGGACCTGCAGCAGCGGGGCCTGCTGGAATCGACCGTGGTGCTGTGGATGGGCGAATTCGGCCGCACGCCGCGGATCAACGGCAACACGGGCCGGGACCATTACGCCCGCGCCTGGAGCGTGGTGCTGGGTGGCTGCGGCCTCAAAGGCGGCATTGCCGTGGGGGCGACCAACGCCGACGGCACCCGCGTGGAGACCGAGCCCTACACGGCCGAGGACCTGATGGCCACGGTGATCAAGGCGCTGGGGATTCCGCTCTCGACCACCTTTACCAGCAACAACGGCCGCCCGATGAAGATCGCCAACGGCGGCAAGGTGATCAAGGAGCTGTTCAGCTAAGAGCTTATCCGAAAAATACTCCGGCCTCACGATTGCGGCACGTCATTGGATTTTTCGGATAGGCACTAAGCGGCCCCCGTTGCCGCCCACGGAAACGTCGCTTGCCCTGAGAGCCCCGGTTGACCCCCCGTGCCGCCGGGGCTCGTCTTTTTAGGGCGGGCAGGTCCTCTTCTATTCGTGGGGGAAGACGGTGGACATGTGGGTTTACACTTGTTGCTGTCCTAGGCCGCAGCTTGGGATTCCCATCCGGGGGCTTCCGGTTTCCGTATCGAAAAAACAATATCCTAGCGCGGGTTGGCCAGTTGGCGGATTTGTTCGGCCAGCTCCTGGTCGCGTTGGCCGCTGCGCAGCTTTTCGATGATCTGGTAGAGCACGGCCGCTTCGGCCTCGGTCTTGAAGGCGGTGACGATCTTGGCCCGCTT
>JALSGI010000128.1 GCA_026982835.1 Planctomycetota bacterium
GCTCCAGATGCCACAGGGGGACCAACTGCTCCAAGGCCCGCGCCGCCCGAATGCACCCGGCGGCCACTTCCGAAAGCCCCAACCCCGAAGGCGGCCGGTGAAACCGCACCGCGGCCGCCCCGCCCAGCAGGTGCCGCCAGAACCGTTCCACGCCGTCCTGGTTGCTGTGGCCGAACTTGTTGCGGTCGGCCCCGTAGATTTTGACCGAATTGATAGGCCGGGGCCGCTTCTTCAGGTAGCCGCGCACCCACTGGAAATTGTCCCAGTGCCGCTGGTTCTTCTGGTGGTTGTTCTGCGACACATCCACGAACTGGTACAGCTCCGGGTGGTCCAGCGTGCGGCGGTGCTGCGGGCTGCGCAGGTTCCAATCGTCCCACATCTCGGTCACATAGATTCGCTTGCCCGCCTCCTTGGCCCGGCGGTGAAGATACCCCGCCCAGAACCGCCCCCATCGCTCGTCGCCGGAGGTTTCGTTGTCGATGCAGTAAAGCACATGATCGAACTGCAGCGCGATGGAAAGCAACCGGTCGATCTGCCGCTTCTGGTAGCGGAACACCATCTGGTTGTTTCGCTGGGCGGGCGTGGTGAAGAAAAACGGCTGCTGGTTGGCTCCCGGGTGCTTCGGGTACCGAGGGGCCAGCCCCGACTGCTGGTGTGTGTAGTTGACGTTGTTGGCCGGATTGTAAGGGTGCCCCAGCCAGTGCCCGCGGGAATAGTCGAAGCGGTCCCAAAGCTCGATCTGCACGAAGATGCCCCGCTGGTGGGTCCACTTCAGGAACCGCTCGAAGCGGCGCCAGTACTCGGGGTTGAACTGTTCCAGGTCGTATTTACCGTTTTGCAGGCGGCGAAACGGATACACCTCCCAGCCGCGATCGCGGCGGTCGCTCATCGTGTTGCGCACGTAGTTGGCCCCCAGCTTCTGCATCCGGTCCAGGTGCCGGCGGAGCTTTTCATCCGGCCACTGGAACAGGTTATCGTCGTCGCTGCCGCCCACCAGCAACACGGGCCGGCCGTGGTATTCCCAGTAAAAGGGGTTTTCGCTCCAGGGCCGAAGCGGCTGAGCCGCCGCAGCGGCTCCAAGCAGCAACCAGGCAAGCCCGCAGGCCGTAAGATTTGTCCAGCGCATGATTTTCTCCTGGTAGGAGTATTCACGGCGCGTTTTGCTCTTGCTTGCCGTGTTCCACACCGCCGGCTCGCTGTTTTGAAAATCAACGCTTGTTCTTGCACGGGAGCGGAAACTCCTCCTCCTCCATCCCCCCAAGCCTCCACGCCCTCCCCGAGCTGAAGCTCGGGGCTCGCCGTTTGCAAGAAAAAACGCTTTTTCTCGCACTGGTGCGGAAGCACCGGCGCAAGCCGCCGGTCGCAAGCTGCACGCCGCCGATCGCCCGGTGTGGCTGTTGCCGATTATATGCCAGAGTTTGCAGGACGGCTTTACTTCTGTGGGCCGCGTTTTTCTTTTTCCCCAGGCAGCACCCCACGGCCTTGTAGCCAGCGGATGCACAGCTGCGGCCAGTGGCGCAATTGCGGATGCTTGCCGCCCAGGCCGAACCCGTGCCGGCCCGGCTCGAACACGTGCAGCTCTCCCGGCACTCCGGCCCGCAGCATCGCCTGGTAAAAGGCCACGGCGTTTTGGGCCGGCACGGCCTTGTCGGCAAAGCTGGCCACCAGGAAGGTAGGAGGCGTGGCGGAAGTTACTTGCTTCTCGTTGGAAAGTAGTTGCACTAGCTTCGGGTCCGGTTTCTCTCCCAGCAAGTTGCGCCGCGAGCCACGATGGGTAAACGGCTCACTGAGCGAGATGACCGGATAGACCAGCACACCGAAATCGGGGCGGCAACTCTGGCGCTGGACCGGATCGGGCGAGTCGGCCTCTCCGGTGTCGAAATGCGTAAGCACCGTGGAGGCCAGGTGCCCCCCGGCCGAAAAGCCCAAAATGCCCACCCGCTGCGGGTCCACCTGCCACCGCCGGGCCAGGTGCCGCACCAGCCGCACGGCCCGTTTGGCATCGTCCGAAGGGGCCGGGTGGCGGTAGTCCGGGGCAATGCGGTACTTGAGCACGAACGCATGGATGCCGTGGCGATTGAGCCACCGCGCCACATCGCGCCCCTCGTGCCCCACGGCCAAAAAACCATACCCCCCGCCGGGACACACCACCACGGCCACCCCCGTGCGGTGTTCCCGTGGGGCCGGATAGACCCAAAGCTCCGGTACATCCTGCGGCCGCTTGCCCTTGGCCCCGGGAGCCCCTTGCGGCCACAGCACGATCCGCTCCGGCGGCGGCTTCACGCCGGGGGTCATCCGCTGGGCGCAAGTCTCGGGGAGCGTGGTCCCCAGGATCGACCAGCAAGCAAGCATACAAACAAAAGCGGCCAAGGCGCGCGGTGGGAACAGCATGGTTTCAGGCTCCTTTGCAGGTGGTTTTGCGCGTTACGCCCGGGGCAAGTCTTCTCCCTGGGGCCTGGTGCCCTTCGGCTACCCGGGTTCAACGCCAGCAGCGCCGATTGTTCAGTTGCTAGCTGGCTAACACACAGAGCCAGGATTTGCAACCTGTTCCAATTTTCGGCTGGGCTTTTCGTGCGAGGATCGGCGCTAGTTCTTGCCCGGGCAACCCGCGAGCGTGAATTCGCGGAGCGATGAAACGCTTAGGGCCATGCTCCGTACATGTTTCGCCAGCTAGCCGATTGTTTGATTCGACGCTTCCGTGCCAGGCGAGAAGAAGCGTTTTTTCTTGCAAGTGGCGAGCCGCCAGCTTCAGCTGGCGGAGAAGGTCAACACACAGGTGTTTGTTCGGCTCTCCCCGGGCTAAAGCCAGGTACGTGTTTAGCCAGCTAGCAGCCGGAGGACCGACGCCGCAGGCGTCGCAGCTTCGTAGCCTCACGGTCGTCAGACCCCCGGAAGGCAGCATTTTTCCTTGTCCTTGAGCATCCCGAAGGGATGCCAGAGGGCAAAACGGTCCTTGTTTCTGGCACCCCTGCCGGGGTGCGGGGTGGGGTAATGGCCGTCGCTTTCCGGTGGTCTCCGCTCCGCTCCGACCACCGGCTACAAGGCTGGCAAGCCTTCGGCTTGCTTTATGGCTTGGACACATCACACCTTGTGCTAGCACGCTAAACACGTACTTAGCCCGGGGAGGGTCGGCGGAGATTCGCTTGTTCTTGGGCTGAAGCGAGTACTTCCAGCCGCCGCCGGCCACGGCCGCCGAGGGGCATACGCTGAGAAAACGCTACCGGGCCGGTGCCGCGGGGGTCAATCGGAGTTGGTGCTGGCGGTGCTAGCAGGGTCCAGTTCAACTTTTGCGCGTTGGAAGGGGGTGGGGGAGATGTCTAGCAGCCCGTTGAACAAAACCCCTTTGCTGCGCAAGTCCTTGCCAGGGTCAGAGGGCAGTCAAACGGAAAGGGCAAAAACGAATCGGGGAGAAAAAGACCGTTTCATCACAAAAACGGACTTTTCAGGGTAAAGTCGAAAATCTAAATACAGCAAAAACGCACGCCACACCCCCGCCAGGCCCCGCGGCTTGACCAATCCAAATACCTTCCGCAGGATCAGCCCCAAATTGTACCCGGCTGCCGCCAGCAGGTAGCCCTTGCGAACCTTCTCCAGGCCCCGGCTCCACTGGCGACGCTGTCCGCCGGTGTCGCACACATGGGCAAACGTCCGCTCCACCCGCTCCGTCCGCAGCCGGTTCAGACGCCGACCCTTGCCGCTTCGCACCCGGCGACGATTATGATAAAACGCCCGTTGCTGCTCCTCGGGCTTACCCCGCCAGCGACGCCTCCCCCGACACTCCCACTCCGAAACATACGTCCGCAGCCCCGCCGACTCGGCCAACGCCAACGTTTCGTTGCCGTGATAGCCCCGGTCCGCCGCCACTTCCTCAATCCGTTTCTCAATCCCCGATTCGTTCAGATGCGTTTGCGCCTCCACCACGTGCTCGGCCTTGTAGGCCAGGTGCGTCGTGCCGTCCTTCATCCGGGCGATGCGACTGTCCGGATCGGTCGGAGAGGTCCACTCCCGGTTCGAGACCCGTTTGCCACGCCGACGCCGGTCAAAAAGTCGTCGCTGGGAAGCCGAAGGGGGCCTTTTATCAGGCGGTTTTTCTTCCGCAAAGGGAGACGGCTTGGGGGGAATGGTATTTAGAATAGTATTGAGATTATTATTTATATGTGTTGGACTTGCCAGAAAACTAGACTTGAGATGTTTCCTGTTCCATCAGCTCTTGCAGATGCTGCTGGTAGTCCTGCCCCGTGTCGCGGCGGACGATCGACTTCATCGCTGCGCCTGTATCAAGCGTGGTGCTGTCTACCCCCACGCTACGCCCCCGCAGCAGCCCCGCTTCCTCCACCCGACGCAACACCCAGCGAAACACCTCCACGTGCACCTCCGCCGGCAGGTGGTCCCGAATGCGGCTCAGGCTGCTGTGGTCCGGCGTGGACTGGGTGAGCGTGTAGCCCAAAAACTCCCGCAGGCTCAGGCTGTCGGCGCCGGCCCAGGCTCATCAGGGCGTCCTTTCCACGCTGGAAGGAAGAAGCTGGGAGTTGAGAAACCCAACGCGGCCAGTGTACAGAAGAATATCTCAATGGCAAGGGGTAAGGGGGTTTTTCAACGGGGTGTTAGGTAATAACAACCGCGAACTCTACACCAAGCCATGTTTTTGTTTCCAGAGCAATTGCCCCTCGCTTCCAGATGGGTGTGGAGTTATTTAGAGCAGGTGATGAAGAGCGTAACTTCTGCAGTAAATACAAATGAACGTGCAGTCGAGCTCGGACTACAGGGGATGCTCAAATGTTAGACCTGCTAAAAGAGGAATAGTTACTCCATCCTGGATATATTGAAGGCTCCTCGCCAGCGGCCTTCTGCAGGGCCTTGATGAGTTGCTGCTTGTTCTTGAGGGGGCCGATGTGGTGTTTCTTCTTGGCCGCGATGAGGGCCTTGCCCTTCAGGCCCGAGTGGTCCACGCCCGGCTCCAGCTCGTCCAGCAGGTGCGAGCCGCACAGGCAATATGGCGGCAGGCCCGCTGGCAGAATTGAGCCATCCCCGAACTATCGGAAACAGAACCGTGCGGCGAGCACATATCGGCTGCGGCCCTGCCGCCGTCTTGCTTGGTCATGTTGAGGGAGATGCGCTTGGCCTTGGCCATCTCCTTGAGCTCGGCTACCGTCAGGTCCTGCAGCCCGCCCGGCGCCGGGACCTTCTTCAACTGCTCCGCCAGCTGCTAAATAACTCCACAAAAAGGTGGAAGTGGCATCTAAGTCGCTTGAGCAGAGGGATAAAGGGAAGTTTCAATCTCGAAGCGTTTAGTTCTTTCGAACCA
>JALSGI010000129.1 GCA_026982835.1 Planctomycetota bacterium
GCACGCGGCTCACCGGAGAAGCATCGACTCGTTTTTGCTCTGAAAACACTCCGTCTTGTGCTGGCACGCTAAACACGTTCGGAGCGTAAGCTCCCGGAGGAAAATCAATGAACGAAAACGCTGAGTCGGCTCTCCCCCGGCTGAAGCCGGGGGCTCGCCAAATTGCGTTTTTCAACGGGCTGCTAAGTTTTACGGGCTTTTTGCTCCCCCCCCTCGGGGCAGTAGATGGTCCGGCCGCCGTCCACGGGGAGGCACACGCCGGTCAGGAAAGGGTTTTCCGCCAGGGCCAGCACGGCTTGCACCACGGCTTCAGTCCCCCCCTGGCGGCGCAGGAGCGTGGAGTCGATGACCCGCTGTTTTTCCTCCGGGCTCAGGTGCTCTGGCAGCAGCACGGGCCCGGGCAGCACGGCGTTGACCCGCACGCGCGGGTTGCGCGTGCCCAGCTCCACGGCCAGCGAGCGGGTCAGGGCCTCCACGGCCCCCTTGGAGGCAAAATAGGCCGCGTGGTGGCGATAGGGGCGCACGGTGGCCCAATCGCCGAAGTTGACGATCACCCCGCCTTCGGCCTGCCGGACCATCTGCCGCCCGGCGGCCAGGGCGCAGAGAAACGTGCCCAAGGTGTTCACCTCCCAGTGGTGGCGGATGGCCCCTTCGTCGAGCCGCTCCAGCGGCACGGATTCCCACACCGCGGCAGTGTTCACCAGAAGATCAATCCGCCCCCAGTGCTCAAGCAACTGCTGGAACATCCGCTCCACCTGCTCCCCGCGGCGCAAGTCGGCCTGGAGGGCCAGTGCCGGGGGGCCTTCGGCCTGCCACACGAGGGCGGTTTGCTGGGCCTGCGGGTAGTGCGCATGGGCGTGCAGGGCCACGCGGTAGCCGCGGCGGTGGAGGGCCAGGGCCACGTGGTAGCCCAACCGGCGGCGGCCGCTGCCGGTAACCAGGGCCACCGGGGCGGCGGGATCGGGGGCGGTCATCGCCCGGGGTCCTTCAGCGGGGCTTGGGAAAGTGGAAAATCCCCGAGGTGCGCGTCTTGATCCGGCACAGGTACATGTCGGCCGTGATGTAGAGCCAATCGCCCTCGGCACCGCCGAAGCAGCAGTTGGCCGTCTTTTCCCAGGTGTCGATCCGCCCCAGCAGCGTGCCGTCGGGGTGAAACACATAGACCCCGCCCGGGCCGGTGGCGAAGATGTGTCCGGTGCGGGCCACGGCCATGCCGTCGGGCAACCCGGGCAATCCCTGCTGGTATTCCCGCGTGGCGTCGTACAGCACGCGGCTGCGGCCAAGCGTCCCGTCGGGCTTCACCTCGAAGGCTTTCCACAGCGGGGCCTTTGGGTCGCTTTGGGCCACGTAGAGGGTTTTTTCGTCCGGGGAGAAGCCGATCCCGTTGGGGCGGGTCATCTCCTTGGTGAGCAACGTGAGTTTCTTGCCGTCGGCCGAAAGGCGATACACGCCGAAGAAATCCAGCTCGCGGTGCGGATCGTCGGCCCGCCGAGGCAGCCCATAGGGAGGGTCGGTAAAGTAAAGGTCCCCGTTGGACTTGAACACCAGATCGTTGGGACTGTTGAGCCGTTTGCCCTTGTAGTGGCTTACAAGCACCTTCTTGATGGCGTCTTTTTCCCGCACCAGCACCGTGATGCGGCGGTTGCCGTGCTCGCACATGACCAGGCGTCCCTGGGGATCGAGGGCCAGCCCATTGGTCCCCGGCTCGCCGCTCCAGGGACCCTCGCCGGTGTAGCCGGAGGGTTTCAGAAACAGGCTCAGGCCGTCCTTGGGGGACCAGCGGAAGATGGAATTGCGCGGGATGTCGCTAAAGAGCAGGTAGCCGCCCTGCCGGGGGACCCACACCGGCCCTTCGGCCCAGGCAAAGCCGTGGGCCAGCACTTCGATTTGGGCATCCGGGGCCAGCACTTCGTCCAGGCGAGGATCCAGGCGGACGATTTCGCCGATGGTCTTGATCTCTCCGGCCGGAAGTGTTGCGGCCAGCAAACCAAGCGGGAGCGACGCGATGCCAATGACCAGGCGCAAGCTGCTACGGCCGTACATGGTAATTGCTCCTTTTGCCAAGGCTTGATTGAGAACGCTTGCAAACCGGAACCGGCCCGGCGTGCCGGCGGGGGAGAAAACTCTCTGGTTTGCGTTCCCAAGCGTATCGGCTTGCCCGGGGGAATGCAAACCTCCGGCTTACGCTGGCGGAGAAGGTCAACACACAGGTGTTTATTCGGCTCTCCCCGGGCTAAAGCCCGGGGCTCGCCAAGTACGTCGAGACACCAAGCCAGCGAGCCGGGAGCGTAAGCTCCCGGAGGCGGCGGGGCTGTCGGCCACTGGGAGCTACCGCTCCACTGCAAGAACAAGCGCCATCGGCAAACCCAAACGCATGCTCCCGCTTACGGCTCGCCACGACAAAAAACGCCGTTTGAACGCGACCACCAGGGCAATCCCCCACCCCCCCCAATGCCGCATCTGCTGGCCAGAGGCGGCCGCGGCCGGGTATAATCCGGCCCAAGCAAGCCCGGAAAACCAATCCCTTTTGGCATCGTGTGTTTTTCAACCTTCCTCCAATCCCACCCAGCGCTCATGCCTTCCAAGCTCCCTTGCAGGATCGTTGCCGCTTGTCGCGGCGTTTGGCCGGCGCGGTTTGCCATCCTTGTGCTGCTCGTGGCCGCCGGAGTCAGGGGCGAGGACTGGCCGCGTTTTCGCGGGCCTAACGGCGCCGGCGTCTCACCCTGGAAGTTCCCCACCCGCTGGGAGGAGAAAGACTACGCCTGGCAAGTGGAGCTGCCGGGCCGGGGGCATTCCAGCCCGGTGATCGTCGGCTCCCGGCTGTTTCTCACCGCCGGCGAGGAACAGTCCGGGCGCCGCGGGGTGCTCTGCCTGGATGCGGACACCGGCCGCATGCTCTGGCAGCGCTGGTTCCCGGCCCAAACCCACCGCAAGCACCGGCTCAACACCTTCGCTTCGGCCACGCCCACGGCGGACCGAAAGCGGGTGTATGTGGCTTGGGCCACGCCCCAACACTATTGGGTCCGCGCCCTTTCCCACCAGGGCGAGGTTTTATGGGAGCGGGATCTTGGACCGTACCAATCGGGGCACGGGCACGGGGTGTCGCCCATCGTTTACCGGAATCTGCTCATCGTGCCCAACGAGCAAAACGGCCCCAGCCGCTTGGTGGCCCTGGACTGCGCCACGGGCCGCCAGGTGTGGAGCCTGCCGCGAGAGTCCAAGACGACCTACTCCACCCCGTGCGTCTATCACCCGCCCGGGCACCCGCCGGCGCTGATCTTTACCAACTGGCACTACGGGATCACGGCGCACGATCCGGCCACGGGTCGCATGCTGTGGCAGGCCCGGGTGTTCGGAAGGCCCCAGATCGAAACGGCCATCGGCTCGCCGATTGTGGCCGGGTCGCTGGTGGTGGGCACCTGCGGCTGGTTGGGGCGCACGGTGCACCTGGTGGCCGTGCGGCCGGAGAAACAGGGCGATTCCTGGACCGTGCGCACGGCGTTTCACATTCGCCGCTCCGCCCCGCTGACCACCACGCCGGTGGCCGTCGGCGGGCTGCTTTTTTTCTGGTCCGATCAGGGGATCGCCACCTGCTGCGAGTTGCCCTCGGGCAAGGTGCTTTGGCGCCGCCGGGTGGGAGGCACCTATTACGGCTCGCCCATCTACGCCGGCGGGGCTTTGTACGCGATCTCCGCCGATGGGGAGGCGGTGGTGCTGGCCGCCGCCAGGCGTTTTCGCGTGCTGGGGCGGGTGGAGCTGGGTCAGCCCAGCAACAGCACCCCCGCCGTGGCCCGTGGTAAAATGTATCTCCGCACGGTCTCCCGCCTGTTCTGCCTGAAAGCCACCGGTCGGGAACAACCCGAACCGTGAACCGGAACCCCGCCGGAGCCGATTGTCGGCCAGGGGGCGGATCGGTAAACTGCATGCTTTCCGGGACTCGATCAAGGGCCCGGTGCCCTGTGTGCTTCTGCGCCCCTGCCCAAAACAACCAGCAAGGACGACGCATTGCCCGGCCGCTACAGCGGCGGGTTGCCATATTTACGCACCGGCCCGCTGCTTTCGGCCGGCGGGGTTCGGTACGCTGTTGCTGCTTTCGGCAGAAAGGATCAAGTAGATGGGCAAGACGGCCAAGCTGACCATCGACGGCAAAACGATCGAGCTACCCATCGTCGAGGGGACCGAAGGGGAACAGGCGCTGGACATTTCCCGGCTGCGGGCCGAAACGGGGCTGATCACGCTGGACGAAGGCTACGTCAACACCGGCTCGGCCCAAAGCGCCATCACCTACCTGGACGGCGAAAACGGCGTGCTCCGCTATCGCGGCTACCCCATCGAAGACCTGGCCGAAAACTGCGAGTTCCTGGAGGTGGCCTACCTGCTCATCTTCGGCGAGCTGCCCACTCGGCAGCAGTACGAACAGTGGGTCAGCACGCTGCGGCGGCACACCATGCTGCATGAGGATATGCGGCTGTTCTACGACGGCTTTCCCCGCGACGCCCACCCCATGGCCATCCTTTCTTCGGTGGTGGGAGCCCTGAGCACCTTCTACCAGGACTATCTGGATCCCCGCGACCCGGAACAGGTGCAGATGTCGGTCAATCGGCTCATTGCCAAGCTGCCCACCATCGCCGCTTACAGCTACAAGAAGTCCGTGGGCCAGCCGTTCATCTATCCCAAGAACGACCTGAGCTACTGCGCCAACTTCCTGCGGATGATGTTCGCCGTGCCGGCCGAGCCGTATGAAGTGGATCCGGATTTCGTCGAGGCGCTGAACAAGCTGCTGATCGTCCACGCCGATCACGAGCAGAACTGTAGCACCTCCACGGTGCGGATGGTCGGCTCCAGCAACGCCAACCTGTTTGCTTCTATCTCGGCGGGAATCTGTGCCCTGTGGGGGCCGCTGCACGGCGGGGCCAACCAGGCCGTGGTGGAAATGCTGGAGCAAATCCTGGCCGAAGGCGGCAACGTGCAAAAGTTCATCGACATGGCCAAGGACAAATCCACCGGGTTTCGCCTGATGGGCTTCGGCCACCGCGTTTATAAAAACTACGACCCCCGGGCCAAGATCATCCGCCAGCACTGCCACAAGCTGCTGGCCAAGCAGAACATCGACGATCCCATCTTCGAGATCGCCCAAAAGCTGGAAGAAGCCGCCCTGAACGACCCCTACTTCATCGAGCGGAAGCTGTACCCCAACGTGGACTTCTACTCGGGAGTGATCTACCGGGCCATGGGTATCCCGGTGCAGATGTTTACGGTGCTGTTTGCCATTGGGCGGCTACCGGGCTGGATCGCCCAATGGAT
>JALSGI010000130.1 GCA_026982835.1 Planctomycetota bacterium
ACCCCCAGGCGGGAAAAGACGCGGGTTTCCGGGCCAGGCTCCCGGAGGGCTTGGGGGCTTGGAGGCTTGGAGGGATACGGAGCTCCGCACGTTAGTGCGGGGAGAACCGGCTTGCGGCTTGCGACTTGCGGCGTGCGCCGGAGCTTCCGCACCGATGCAAGAAAAAACGTCTCTTCTTGCAACCGGCGAGCCGCCGACTTCAGTCGGCGGAGGAGAACAACCAAAAGCGTTTAGTGGCTCTCCGGGCGGCTAAAGCCGGGGGCTCGCCAACCGCGTGCTGACGCACGCGGCTCGCCGCGGGCTTCCGCTCCGCAGCAAGAGCAAGCGCCGGTTCTTGCAATCGGCCAGCCGGCGGTTGATAAACAAACATACGCCTACTGCGTAAACCACCGCATGCTGGACGATGCGGCCGGGGAAGGTCCCCCACTTGCTCCCCCTCGGGGCGGCCAATAGAATTGCCCACACGGTCGCTTGCAGGCGGCGTGTCTTGCCGGTTTTTCGTTTTCGGTCGTTTGAGCCACTGGGGCCGGAGGCCCGGCAGCCGGTGGCGTCTTTCGCTGGTGTGTCCCTGTGCCCATGCCCGATCCGCAACCCAAGCGCCCGCGGGCCGCCGAGCCGGAGAGCTGGGGCTTTTCCACCCGCAGCATCCACGCCGGCGAAGCGCGCCAGAAGCCGGGCGATTCGATCACCGACCCGATCTTCTGCGCGGCCACCTACACCTTTCCCGACACACAAAGCGTGATCGATTACATCGAGCAGCAGCTTCCCCGGGAAGAGTACGGCCGCTACGGCAACCCCAGCGAAAAAGTGGTGGAGCGCAAGCTGGCCGCCCTGGAAGGGGCCGAAGAAGCCGTGCTGTTTGCCACCGGCATGGCCGCCCTGGTGGGGCTGCTGATGGCCAAGCTCAACGCCGGGGACGAGATCGTTTTTTTCGACGAGTGCTACCACCGCTCGCGGGAGTTTTGCGCCAAGCACCTGTCCCGCTTCGGCGTGGTCACCCGCCAGGTGCCCGCCTGCGACTACGAGGCGATGGAGGCGGCCATCACCCCCCGCACCCGACTGCTGGTCAGCGAATCGCCCACCAACCCGCACCTGAGCGTGGTCGATCTGGAGCGGTTCGTCGCGATCGGCCGCCGCCACGCAGTGGAAACCCTGATCGACGCCACGCTGGCCACCCCCTACAACTTGCAGCCCATCCGCGCCGGCGTGGACTACGTGCTGCACTCCTGCACCAAGTACCTGGCCGGGCACAACGACCTGCTGGCCGGAGTGGTGGTCGGTTCGCGGGAAAAGCTGGAGCCGGTGCGGAAGCTGCGTGGGATCATGGGCTCGATCTCCTCGCCCCACAACGTTTATCTACTGCAACGGGGCTTGAAGACCTTCGAGCTGCGGATGCAGCGGCACAACGAAAACGGCCTGGCCGTGGCCCGATTCCTGGAGCAACATCCGCGCGTGGAGCGGGTTTACTATCCCGGGCTGGAAAGCCACCCTTACCACCCCGTGGCCCGGCGCACCATGCGGGGCTACGGCGGGCTGGTGACGTTCCTGGTCAAGGACGCCGACTGGCGGCAGACGGCCGACGTGGTGGACCGCGTGCGCATTTTCCGCATCGCCCCCAGCCTGGGCGGGGTGGAATCCTTGATCGAGCAGCCGCTGGTGATGAGCTACTACGAGTGCACGCCCGAGGAACGGCAGCGGTTCGGCATCCCCGACAACATGATCCGCCTGGCCTGTGGCGTGGAAAACGCCCAAGACCTGATCGCCGACCTGGACCAGGCTCTCCGCAAGAGTTGAGCCTTGCCGCCGCAAAGTCCTAGCTGGCCGAAACGACGCGGCCCGGCGAAGAACACGACCGGCTCCCCGCGAGCTGGATTTCCCCTGGGGGAGTAGGACCCGCGATGCCCTGGTACGACGAGTTTCAAGAGTTCATCCAGCTGAACGAGCCGTTGGGGCGTTACACCTGGCTGGGCCTGGGCGGTCCGGCCGAGGTGCTGGCCACCCCGCGCAACGAGCAGGAGCTGGTGGCCCTGGTGCGCCGCTGCGCGCAGGAGCAAGTGCCCGTGCGGCTGCTGGGCGCCGGCTCGCATGTGCTGGTGCGCGACGAGGGGGTGCCGGGCGTGGTGGTGCGGATCGTGGAGCCGCACTTCGGCCAGGTGCAGTGCCAGGGACGGCAGGTGCGGGCCCAGACCGGGGTGATGCTGGCCCACCTGATCTCCACAGCCGTGCAGCACGGGCTTGCTGGGCTGGAGACGCTGGTGGGCATTCCGGGCACGGTGGGCGGGGCGCTGCGGAGCAACACCTCGGCCCAAGGAAACGAAATCGGCCGTTGGGTCCACCAGGTGCGGCTGCTTACGGCCCAGGGCGAGTCGGTTACCCGGGGGCGGCACGAGCTGCTGTTCGGCTACCGGGAGTCGAACCTGGACGAGCTGGTGATTCTGGAAGCCACCTTCGAGCTGGAAGCGGCCGACCCGACCGAACTGACCCGGCGGATGCAAAAACACTGGATTGCCAAGCGGGCCGAACAGCCGCTGGGGCAGCCCTGCGCCGGATACATCTTCAAGAATCCCCGCGGGCACGAGGCCGCCTCGCTGATCGAAGCGGCGGGGCTAAAGGGGATGCGGATCGGCGGGGCCGAAGTCTCGCAACGCAACGCCAACTTCATCGTCGCCTATCCCGAGGCCACCGCCCGCGATGTGCTGCGGCTGATCGACGTGGTGCGTTCCCGGGTGCGGGAATCGGCCGGGGTGGAGCTGGAGCTGGACCTGGAGGTGTGGTAGGGAGCTTGTGGCCCGGCTCGCCGCGGGTGGTGTTGACGTTTTTGGTATGACCGACTTTCCTCCACTCCGGCGGCTCGGCCGTGCCTTCGTCC
Organism: Planctomycetota bacterium; assembly: GCA_026982835.1. Classification (GTDB taxonomy): domain Bacteria; phylum Planctomycetota; class Planctomycetia; order Pirellulales; family S012-138; genus S012-138. The sequence goes on from JALSGI010000130.1 coordinate 2,870, forward strand.
TCTCGCTCCCGCAGCTTACGCTGCGGGCTCGCTAAAATACGTTTTCTTGCATCGGAGCGGAAGCTCCGGGAGGGCGAGCCTCCTGGCGAGCCGGAGGTCCACTTTGCGCGTTGTTTTTCACAAACTCGTTTTGTTCTTGCCAGGGGCGGAAGCACCTGCCCAAGACCCAAGACCCAAGACCCACGACCCAAGCCCCCTGGTGCGGAAGCACCCTGCGCAAGGCGCACAGCGCATGGCGCAAGCCGATACTGCCACCTCCCCCCGCTTACGCGGGGGGCTCTTGGGCTCTCCGTCGGCTGAGGCTGGCGGCTTGCTCCCAGAGCGTCAGAAGTCGTACCAGACACCAAAGCCCACCATCTCCTCGAAGCTCTGGTAGAACTCGTACTGGATGCTTTTGCCGTTGACGTACTGAAAGCCCATCCGCAGCAACTGCCCGGCCAGCCCCCTCCAGGCCCAGCCCACCTGCACCACCAGGTTGCCGCCGAAGTCCACTTCTTCGCGGAGCATGCCGTTGATGGCAAAAAACGGCGCTCCCCAGCAGTCGGTCGGTTCGGCCGGGGCGTAGTCGGCGCCGAACTGGAACCGCCAGGGCTGGGCCCCGTCGTCGATGGCGAACGCCCAGGCCGCCTCGGCGTAAAGGCGCATGTCGGGGGTCCAGTTGTACGAGTAGCCCAACACCAGCCCGTCCCAGGTGAAGTTCAGCCGCGGCGTGGCGGGGAGGCGGAGCATCAGCTCGTCGCCCAGGTGGGCGCTGATGTGATAGTAGCCGAACTTCCAGGCATGGGGTCCTTCGCCGTAGGTGAGCACAAAGCCCACGCGATAGTCGCTGGAGTCCAGGTCGCGGCGGCCGTCGTTGATGTCCAGCCGAGGGAAGACGGCCCCTTCGGCATCCAGTTGCCATCCCTGGGGGTGCAGGGGATCGGCCGTGCCGTAGCGAAGCAGTCCCACACGGGCGCCGATGGTGGTGTCCCACTTCCAGCCCAGGTCCGGGTCGTGCTGCCATACGGTGCCGAACCGCGGCTCTTTGAGCCCGGCTAGGTAGGAACGGTAGATCAGTCCCGTGGGCACCCATTGCCAGTGCCGTCCCTGGATCACTTGCCCGGAAGGCATGGAGAGCTGGGGCTGCGGTTCCCCGGAAATCCCTGGCTGCGGGATTGCGCCGCCGTCAGGGAGCAAAGCCGCGCCGCTGGCAGAAGTTCGGACAATGCCCGATGCGGCACCCAGGGGGGGCGAGGTTCCCGGGCCGGGTAACCTCCGAATCTCCGGTCCGGGGGCCACCGCGGCGGCTGGGCCCTGAGCCGGCAAAAGACTCGCCGGATGCACGCCTTGCCCATACACCGCTGCGGCTCCCAGCAAGCCAGGCCCGAAAACCAACAGGACCCCCAGGCAGGCGGGAGCGAAGGGGGCAACAGCATGTGGAAAAAAACGGGCAGGCATGCAACTTCTCCTTTCCAACGGCAGAGTCCGAGCATTCGGAGCCAGAAGTGCCCTACTACCGGGCGGCTGGGACGGGGGTCAAGCACAGTTTTCACTCCGCCACGCCACGGCCGGGCAAGCGGTACGGCGGGAAAACCTGCCGGGGGAAACCGGACGTGATTAGCTAGCACACGGTGCGGCTGAAATTCTGTTGCGCGATTGGGCAAGATATAGAAAATAGGTCGTCATAGGTTGGTGTTTTATTTCTTTCCCCTATGACGACCCAAGGAGTTTACCATGAGTGTAATCTCCCCCGCCGGCCGAGAGCAACTCCACCAATCGCTCGACCAAATGATCGACACGTTGCCCGACTCGCTGGCCGAGAGCGAGAAGACCGAACAACTCGTCTGCCAATGGCTGCAACAAATGGCCAACCAGACGTTCCGCCACTGGGCCGAGGAGGCCAAGCCTGCTGAAAAACCCTCCTCGTGTCCCCAGTGCGGCCAAACACTGCAGCATCGCGGTCGGGTCCGCCTCCAGGTGCAGACGCGGTTGGGCGTAGTTTGCTTCCTCATTCCGCGATACCGCTGCGGGCGTTGTCAGCAGGATTACTACCCGGACGGGGAGCGGCTGCGGTTTGGCTCGCACGGGGTGAGCGTTCCGCTGGCACAGTTGATTTGCCGCCTGATGGTACGCGTTTAGCGTGCCAGCACAAGATGAAGCGCTCCCAGAGCAAAAGAGTTGATTTTTGTCCGGCGAGCCGCGTGCGCCAGCACGCGGTTGCTACCGTTTGTGGCCGATGCTACGCTGGCCAACCGCCGGCCGGTGCCTGCGGCTCGCCGGTTGTGTGCGTTCTCGTAACAGCGAGCCGCGAGTGTCAACTCGCGGAGCCAATCTGCAAGTCAGCGCGTGTTTTTCATTGTCTCCGGGAGCTGACGCTCCCGGCTCGCGGTGATGCGGAGAATCAGTCTCTGCTCTTGGTGTTGAAGTCGCTTTAATCTCCGCCGACT
>JALSGI010000131.1 GCA_026982835.1 Planctomycetota bacterium
GGGACATGGCTTTCCGGTTTTCAGTAAATCAGGTTTATTTTCCAAGGGATTTAGTTCCGCCAATCCTAGCAACAACTATGTAAGAATCTAGTTCACCAACCAAATGCTTTTTGAATTTTCTTAGAATTAAGAACATGTACTCTATTTAGTAGACTTCCCGCCGGTGACCGATCTTGAGGATGTAGATGATTCGCTCTTGCCAATTCACGTCAAAAAGCACTCGATAGTTGCCTACTCTTAGCCGATAATCCGCAATTGGGTGGTTGGCAAGCTATTTTATGTTGGAAACATTTGGAAAATTTCTCAAATCTTCGATTGCCTCTTTGATTCTTTAGAGATTTTTTGCGGTAATGCGTTCAATGTCTTTTTGAACGCTGCGGGCATACCGGATTTCAAACATCCGCCCGATCCCATATTTCCTCGTGGGAGAGAACTTTTCCTTGGGCGACTTCCTTCCGCCGCCGTTGGATTTCCCGTTTTAGAGATTCATATTTCTCTTTTTTCAAAAGTAGCCGCATGAAATAGACGACCTTTTCCTGGTCGGCTTCATCCAACGAGTTCAACAATTCCAATGCGGTATTGGCGCTCATGGCTTTTCTTCCTCAACCGAAGACACGCTTCCACCACTTAACAGTCCATTGAAAAACGCAAGCCTGGGAGGGCGAGGCTCCCGCCGAGCCGCTTTTTTCAGGATTTACGACAACTCTGGAGCCAGTTTTCAGCCTGAAATGGACTTCTTCAACGGGCCGTTAAAAGTACCGCAACCATCATCTTCGTTCAAAGCAACGCCTCGCTTTGCTCGTCTCTTCGCTTTCTAGACAGTGCGTGTGAGAACATCACGGCCGCAAAGTGCCCAACGTAGAAAATCCCCATTTTGTTTGAGATCGAATGTTTTAACCTGCTTCTCTCAACTCAGCCGCACCGGTTCGCCCCGGCGGAGGCTCTCGGTGGCGGCCAGGCACATCCGCACCGCCCAACGCCCATCTTCGCCGGTGGCCGCCGGCGGGGTGCCCCGACGCACCGCATCGACCATCATGTCCACCTGGTGCCGCAGTTCGAACACCTCTCCGGCCGGAGCGGTAATCTGCTCCTGGGTCACCTCCTCTCCGCGACGAAGCCGCAGGTTGAACGTGGGCGAAAGCGTGCGGTCCATCACCCCGGACCACCGGGCCCAAAGCGCCCCTTCGGTGCCGGTGATCTGCACCGTGAGATGATGCTCGAACCCGGCGTTGGTCTGCGTGATCACGGCGTAGGCGTCCTGGCCAAAGCTCACCGTGGCCGAGAAGTTGTGGCACATCTCCGGGTGGTCTTCGTGGGCGTGCGAGCCCTGGGCATAGACGCTTTGTGGCTCTCCGGCTTCTTGCAAGTACCAGCGAGCCAGGTCGAAGAAGTGGATCGGCTCCTCCAGGATCCAGTTACCTACCCGCTGCGGGTCGAAACGCCAGCCGCCGGAACCCAAGCGGTAGCCGCGGCGGAACAGTTGCACCAGCACGTACTTGGGCCGGCCCACGGTACCCTGCTGGATATGCCGCTTGATGGCTCCCCAGAGGGTGGAAAGCCGCAGCTCATGCCCCACGGCCAGCACCCGCTCCTTGGCCCGGGCAAGCTCTACCAGGCGGTCGCAGTCGGCCACGGTAATGGCCATCGGTTTTTCCAGCAGCACGTGCTTGCCGGCCTGGAGGGCCTGAGCGGCCACCTGGGCGTGCAAGTGGTTGGGCACGGCCACGGCCACCGCTTCCACCTCGGGCCGGGCCAGCACGGCGGCCAACTCGGTGCTGACTTCCACATCCGGGTATTGTTCCCGGGCTGCCTGGGCCGAGCGGTCCGAGCCGCAGGCGATGGCCACCAGGCGGGCTTGCCCGCTGGCGGTAATCGCCTGGGCGTGATGGGAGCCCCAGGCCCCAAAACCCACCAGGGCAAATCCCAGCTTGTCGCTTGTGCTACTCATTGTGTCGGCTTTCTTCGAGAAAGAACTTTCTTGGGCAAAGTTGACCGGCGGCCAAAACTGCTTCATCATGGGGGCAAACAGCCCGGGACAGTGCTTGTTTACTGCGGAAACCTTGTGGTTGCAAGCCGCCGGCTTCAGCTGGCGGAGGGCTTGGAGGCCTGGAGGGAGCCGGAGCCCCGCACGTCAGTGCGGGGAGGCGGCAGGGCCGCGGCCACTGGGTGCTTCCGCACCGAGGCAAGAACAAGTGAACATGCACGGGCTCTCCCCGGGCTAAAGCCCGGGGCTCGCCAGATGTGAGTGCAAACGTCGATTCTTGCTCACCGCGGCGAGCCGGGAGCGTCAGCTCCCGGAGGCGGCAGGGCCGCAGCCACTGGGTGCTTCCGCTCCGAGACAAGAACAAGCGCCAGTGGGCACAACTGGGAGGGCGAGGCTCCGGCCGAGCCAAAGAAGCGGAGAAAAGTTGACCATACCGAAAAACGCTGGCAGTTAAACAAACACGCGCCGTCGGCTCTGAAAAACCGCACGCTCACGCATGCGGCTCGCCGGAGCAGCCGCGGCGGGGCTAGAAAATTGAGCAAGCCCGCAGTAAAAACGCAATCACCACAAGAAGGAGGAACGACCTGTGAAACTGTTTCTCGATAGCGCCAAGGTGGATGAAATCCAGCACGCCCTGGAGCACTGGGCCCTGGACGGCGTGACGACCAACCCGCGCCACGTGGCCGCCACGGGCAAACCGGCCGTGGAGGTCTATGCCGAGATTGCCCAACTGGTCCAGGGGACCGACCTACCGGTAAGCGTGGAAGTGGATCCGGAGCTGGAGTGCTGGCACGAGATTGTCCAGCAGGCCGAGGAGCTGGCCCGGATGAGTCCCAACTTTGTGATCAAGGTGGGGGCCAGCGAACAGGGATTTCGGGCCATCCGGGAGCTGAACCACCGGGGCGTGCGGACCAACGCCACGCTGATCTTCACCTTGGCCCAGGCGTGGCATGCGGCCCGGGCCGGGGCCACCTACATCAGCCCGTTCGTGGGCTGGCGGGAGGAGTTCGGCGACGCGGGGCTGGAGCTGCTGCGGCAGGTGCGCACGATGCTGGACAACTACGGTTACTCCAGCCAGATCATCGCCGCGGCGATGCGCAACCCGCGGCAGATCGCCGAAGCGGCCCTGGCCGGCTGCCACTGCGTCACTGCGGGCAAGGCCGTCTATGAGCAGTCGTTCAACAACCCGTTTACCGACCTGGGCGTGCAGCGTTTTGCCCAGGCGTATCGCAAGACGCTGGCCCCGGCGTAGAACGGAGTTTGACGGTTTCTCTTGGTTCTCCGGCGGCTGACGCCGGCGGTTCGCTGTTTCGAAAATCGACGTCTGTTCCGGTATCGGAGCGGAAGCTCCCAGTCGCCGACGGCCGTGCCGTCCTCCCCCCGCTTACGCGGGGGCTCTTGGTCTCTCCCGCGGCTGAAGCCACGCGCCTCGCCGTTTCGAGAATTAGCGTTTGTTCTTGCCCCGGAGCGGAAGCTCCCGCGCAACAGCGCACGGCGCAAGCCGCAAGCCGATACTGCTCCTCCCCGCACTGACGTGCGGGGCTCCACATCCTCAAGACCCAAGATCCAAGACCTTCGCTGTGGAAGCATCGAGCCAAGCGTCCTCGTGCTAACTGGCTAAACATGTACTACGCGGGGGGCTCCGTAGGCGCGTGCCGGCAGTCGGCCGGCAAGAGGTCGATTCTGGACAGTACCTTTTGCTCCAGCAGTTGCAGCAGTTCCGTCTCGCCTTCGAGCAGCTCCAGCTCGATCTGCACGGACCAAAGCGGAAGCCCCCCCAGCCGGTCCACGCCCAACTTCACCAGGTCTTTGCCCGTGCAAAGCACGGCTTCGGCCCCGGTGCGGGCGGCCCAGGCGCCCAGCCCTTCCACGTCCCCGCGCTGGTAGAGGTGGTGATCGGGAAAGGTGCGAAATCCCACCAGGCGGCAGCCCAAGCGCTGAAGGGTGAGCCGGAACCCTTGCGGATTGCCGATGCCGCAGAAAGCCGCCACGGGCACGTCGCGTAGGGTTTGCAGAGATTCCCGGCGTGAGCTTGCCGCCCGAAGCTCCCGGGGCCGGTGTCGAGCCTGGCCCCAAACCAGCCCCGGGGCCACCTGTTCCACCCGGCGGCGAATGGCCTGGATTTGTTCCGGCTCGACCAGGTCGCAGCGGGAAAGCACCACCGCGTGGGCTCGCCGCAGCGAGGCAATTGGCTCCCGCAGCAGGCCGCGAGGGAGCAGGTGCCCGTGGCCGAACGGGCACAGGGCGTCCAGCAGCACCACGTCCAGATCGCGTGCCAGCCGCCGGTGCTGGAAGCCGTCGTCCAGCAGGAGCACCTGGGCCTCCAGCTCTTCGATGGCCACCTGGGCTGCCTGCACTCGGTCGGGGTTTTGCAGATGAGGCACATCCGGCAGCAGCCGCTCCAGCTCCAGTGCCTCGTCGTTGACCGAGCCTTGGAGCGATTTGTACCCGCGGCTGATGACTGCGACGCGCACTCCGCGGCGGCGAAGCTGCCGGGTCAGATACACCACCAGCGGCGTTTTGCCTGTGCCGCCCACGGTGAGATTGCCCACGCTCACCACCGGCACCGCCACGCGACGGGCCAGCTCCGGGCGGCGCTCGTAGCGGCGGTTGCGCCAGGCCACCGCGGCGCGGTAGCCGCCTTGGGCCAGCCACAACGCCCCGCGCAGCACCGCCGGCAGCACGCCCCGGCGACCGGCCACCACCTGGTGCCAGTATGCGGTCCAATCGGGCAACGCCTCGCTTCCTTATCCTGATCCTGTGGCGGCAAGAGAGAACTGTCCTGCTCATCTTACCCGCCGGGAGCAGCCTGGGGCAGCCAGGGCCGGGCTCCCGAAGGCAGGGCATCCTTGGCCAGCATGCAGGCCATGGTATAGGCCGGATCATAGACGTTGCCCACCTGGTAGCGCACGCGCTGGCCAAGCAGCGGATGGGCCACCTCCACAGGCAGCCCCAAGGTGTGCTGCAACCAGTGCAGCATTTCCGTGGTGGCGTGCTGCGTGGCCTGCATCAACGGGCGGGCGTTGCCCAGGGTGAAGAGCCACTGGGAGTTTTCGCCCCGGGGCCAGTGGATTTCCCAGCCGGGCACTAGCTCCAGCCGCAGGTGTACCCGCATGGAGATTTCCACGCCCATGCCCAGAATCTCGCCGTCGCCCTGGGCCGCGTGTCCATCGCCCAGGAAGAAAAGCGCCCCCGGCTCGAACACCGGCAGGTAGATCGTCGCTCCTGGGGCGCAGAGGCGGCAGTCCATGTTTCCCCCGTGTGGGCCGGAGGTGGCCGTGGAGATGGCCTGCTGCC
>JALSGI010000132.1 GCA_026982835.1 Planctomycetota bacterium
CCGACAGCAAAGGCTACGGCTCCGATCCGCTGCGGGAGATTTGGGCCTACCGCGACTGGGTCATCCGCGCTCTGAACGCCAACATGCCCTACGACCAGTTCACCATCGAGCAACTGGCCGGCGACCTGTTGCCCAACCCCACCTTGCAGCAGCGCATCGCCACGGCGTTTCATCGCAACACGATGACCAACACCGAAGGCGGCACCGACGACGAGGAGTTCCGCGTGGCGGCGGTGATGGACCGCGTGGAAACCACCTGGCAGGTGTGGATGGGCCTGACGATGCAGTGCGCCAAGTGCCACAACCACAAGTACGACCCGATCAAGCAGCGGGAGTACTACCAGTTCTTTGCCTTCTTCAACCAAACGGCCGACAACGACCAGCCGGACGAGCGGCCCACGCTGGAGGTGCCCTGGCCGGAGGCCCAGCGGCGAATCGAGCAGCACAAGCAGAAAGTGGCCCAGGTGGAAAAGCAACTTGCCCAGGCTCGCCGCCATCTGGACCAGCTCCGCGTCCAGGCTAGGCAGGCCGCCAAGGTGCTATTGCCGCTGGTGGCCCCCGGCGGGAAAGCCTCCCAGCCCGATGATGCAGCGGCGCGCAAGCGCTTCCAGGCCGTGGCGGCCCAGTTGAAAAAAGCCCGGCAGCAGGTCGAGTCGCTGCAAAAGCAACTGGATTCCTTGAAGCGCAACGCCCCGCGGCTCCCGCGGGTGCCGGTAATGGTGGAGCTGCCGCCCCAGAAGCGGCGCAAAACGTTCGTGCTGGACAAGGGCAATTTCCTCGTGCCCAAGGAAGAAGTGCAGCCGGGGGTGCCCCAGGCGTTCCATCCCTGGCCGCAAGGGGCGCCGAAGAACCGCCTGGGCGTGGCCCTGTGGCTGGTGGATCGCCGCAACCCGCTTACGGCCCGCGTGCAGGTCAATCGCATCTGGGCCCAGCTTTTCGGCCGCGGGATCGTGGAAACCCAGGAGGACTTCGGCGTGCAGGGGATGCGGCCCACCCATCCTCGCCTGCTGGACTGGCTAGCCGTGTGGTACATGGACAACGGTTGGGACACCAAGCGGCTGATCCGCCTGATCGTCACCTCGGCCACGTACCGGCAAAGCTCCCGGGTCAGGAGGGAGCACCTGGCCCGCGACCCCCGCAACCTGCTGCTGGCTCGCGGCCCCCGCTTCCGCCTGGAGGGGGAGATGATCCGCGACCAGGCGCTTGCCACGAGCGGACTGCTGAGCCGGAAGATGTTCGGCCCTTCGGTCTATCCGCCGCAACCGCCGGGGCTGTGGCGGGCGGCGTTCAACGGCCGGGACCGCAAGTGGCCCACCAGCACCGGGGCGGATCGCTACCGCCGGGCCATTTACACCTTCTGGCGGCGCACGGTGCCGTATCCGGCCATGGCCACCTTCGACGCCCCCAGCCGCGAGGTGTGCACGGTGCGGCGGATTCGCACCAACATCCCGCTGCAAGCGTTCGTCACCTTGAACGACGAAGCGTTCGTGGAAATGGCCCAAGCCCTGGGGCGGCGCATCCTCCGCGAAGGAGGCTCCTCGGTGGAGGACAAGGCCCGCTACGGACTGCGGCTGTGCTTGATCCGCCCGGTGACCCAGGCCGAAGTGGCCGAGATCGTGCGGCTTTACCACGACGCCCTGGCCGAACTGAAACAGACCCCGCAAGCCGCCCGGGAACTGGCCACCCGCCCCTTGGGTCCGCTGCCGCAAGGCGTGGACCCGGTGGAAGCGGCCGCCTGGACCACTGTGGCCAACGTGCTATTGAACCTGGACGGGGTGCTCTCGAAGAACTAGCCGGCTTCAGCACAGCAGCGGACACTCGTTCTTGCGCCCGGCTGGCTGCCGACTGAAGTCGGGGGAGGGCGTGGGGGCGTGGAGGCTTGAGGGCTTGTGGCTTGGGGGGGCAGCGAGCCGCGGGTGTGAGCCCGCGGAGGGGTGTGCACGCCTCAGTGTGTGGGTCTTGGGTCTTGCGGACCGAGAGTCCCGCACGTGAGTGCGGGGAGAAGCAGTGTCGGCTTGCGCCTTGCGCCGGAGCTTCCGCTCCGAAGTGAAAACAAACGCTAATTCTTGCAACCGGCGAGCCGCGGGCTTCAGCCCGGGGAGGCAATGGGCAATCGCTTTTCAACCGCTTTTCTCCGCCAGCTAAAGCTGGCGGCTCGCCGTTGCAAGAAGCAAAGCAAGTCCACCAGGTACGTTGTCTTCCACAAAACACGCTTTTTCCTGCCCGGTGCGGAAGCACCGCCGCAAGACCCAAGACCCAAGACCTCCGGAGCGGAAGCTCCGGCGAGCCGCGTGCGTGAGCACGCGGTTGCTACGGTTTGTGGTCGTTGCTACGCTGGCCAACCGCCGGCCAGCGCTGGCGGCTCGCCGATTCGAGAATCAGCGCTTGTTCTTGCAGTGGAGCGGAAGCTCCCAGTGGCTGCGGCCCTGCCGCCTCCCCGCACTGATGTGCGGGGCTCTTCAAGCCCCCAAGCCTCCACGCCCTCCGCCGACTGAAGTCGGCGGCTCGCCGATTTGCAAGAATTGACGCTTGTTCCTGCTCCCGGTGCGGCAGCACCACCGCAAGACCCAAGACCCACGACCCAAGACTTCGCATCCCGCACTCCGGCCGGAAAGAAAAACGCCACCCTCCGTGGCGGCCAGGTCCTCCTTGGCTATGGGCGCACGCGTGGTTCGTACAACACGTGCGGTTCCGGGTCGCCGGGTCGAAACAGAACCAGCCCGCCCCGAGGGTGATCCACATAGACCACCGCGTCCGGATGCCCGGCGGCGGCTTGTTCCAGGATGGCTTCCATCGCCTGCACGGCGGCCACCACCTGGCGATCGGCCGCCAGGTCGTTGTAGTCCAGCGACTGCATTTGCTCCAATCGCTGTTGGCGCTGGGAGTCCGGGCCGCCGAACTCCACGTAGGCCACTTCGCGGACGAAGCGCTCCAGCACCTCGATCCCGTAGCCCCGCTGCGACTCCTCGCCCCAGGGCTCGATGAACGTGGCGTTGTAGTGGTTGTTGAGCGTGATCTTTTTTTGCAGCGGGGTTTGCCCCTCGATGGTCAGCTCCACGCCGCGTTTGCGGGAGTGGCCGTTCCAGACGCCGTTGTCGAAGCGGAACTGCACCTCCTGTTCCACGTAGCCGGGAAAGTTGTCCGGCGTGACCCAGGAAGTGTGGATGTCGAAGGCCGCCTCGCGCCGGTCGTCGTACTGGTACACCAGCCGCAGTTGGGTGGAGTCCCAGGTGTTGCCATCGGGCGGGCCGACCAGCCCCCGCTGCCCGCTGCACAACACCGCCTTGAGCCGCCCGGGGAAAGTGAAGTCGATGAGCTTGATGTAGTGCACGGCCACGTAGGTGCCAGGGTTGCGGCCCTGGATCCACTCGGCGAACTGCTGCGAGGAGATTTGCTTGGGCTCCAGCAGGCTGCAATAGCCGTGGTTGACATGCTTCAGCTCTCCCTGCACCACCAGGGTGCGGAGCTTTTTGTGGTCCGGGTCCAGCAGCTTGTGATAGACCACCTTGGCCAGCACGCCGTGCTGGCGAGCCAGCTGGGTCAGGTGGTCCAGTTGCTGCAAGGAGAGGACCGAGGGCTTTTCCACCAGCAGGTGCTTGCCGGCCTGAAGCACCTTGCAGGCCGCCTCGTAGTGGCGGTCGTCGGGGGTGGCCACGCAGACGAAATCCACCGGGGCCTGCTGGAGCATCTGGCCCACCGAGTCCGGCTCGGTGAAGCTCTGGAAGCGGCCCAACTGCTGGCTTCGCTCCCGAAGATACCGTTCGGCCCGGCGCCCGGTGCGGCTGGCCACGGCCGCCAGGTGCACATGGCAAGCGCCGAACCGGGGATCGTAAAACCCTTGGGCGCGGGCGTGCTCGAAAAACGGGCGATAGGTCTCCTCGAAGATCATCCCCAGCCCCACCATGCCACCGCGGAGCAAATGGACCGGAGATGAATTGCCGCCGCTGCTCATGCTGCCAACTTCCTCGCTACCGGCCACACCTTTTTCTGATGACAGGAACACTGGTTGGGAGAAAGCTCGCAGCCGGGGCGCACCACGCGATGGGAACTCTGTTCGCCCTGGGAAAAGAAAACCGCCGTCGAGCCGTCTCCCAGAACGCGGCTCATTATAACGGTTGTTTCATCACGTACAGGGAAAAAATGAAAAAACCTTTTTGTCCCCATCGCGGCGCTTGAACGGTCCCTGTGTGGGCGGCAAAATAGCGGCTTTGCCATGATCGCCTGCCGGAGCTTCGCTGCCGGCGGCGTGGGACCTGCTTGTTTCTTGCCCGGTGAAGGAACCTGCCACGATGGCCCAACCGCAAGTGATCTTGAGCGGGTTTGCCGACGAGGCGGCCAATCACAAGACGGCCGTGGAACAGTTTGCCGCTTTTGCGGCCATGGGGCTGCAATACTACAGCGTGCGGTTCATCGATGTGGGCTCGGGGGTGAAAAACGTGATGCAGCTTACCCGGCAGGAAGTGCGCCGGGTGCTCCAGCTGCAAGAAGAATACGGCCTGAAGGTGGCCACGCTCGGCTCGCCCATCGGCAAGGTGAAGCTGCGCGACGTGGAAGACGGCACGGCCAACCGTTACGTCCCCTTTGCCAAGTATCTCAAAAGCGAGGTGAAGAAGGCCTGCGAGCTGGCCTGTACCTTCGGCACCCGGCTTATCCGCGGGTTTTCGTTCTATCACCCTCGGGGCACGGCGGCCGAGGACCACCTGGACCAGGCCGCGGATCAACTGGCCCAGATCGCCGAAATGTGCCAGCAGTACGGCCTGGTGTTCGGTCTGGAGGTGGAAGCGAACCTGGTGGGCCAGAACGGCTACCTGATGGCCGAGCTGTACCGCCGGGTGAAGATGCCCAACCTGCGGCTGATCTTCGACGGGGCCAATCTTTCCTGCCAGGGGTACGGGCCGGACGAGATCTACGAGCAATACCGGGCCATGTGTCCGGGGTTGGGCTGGCTGCACATCAAGGACTACCGCCACCCGGGCCGCATCCAGCGACTGGAACACGTGGACGAGGAGGCGCTGAAGCACTTCGTGCCGGCCGACCGCGGGGACACGGGACACGAGCGCATCCTGCGGCACTTTGCCACCCAGGTGCCCAAGCTCCAGCGCCTGCTCAAAAAATACGACGCCCCCGGCGTGGTGCTCGACCTGGAGCCGCACGTGAAGGGGGGCGGGCAGTTTGGCGGCTTCAGCGGTCCGGACGGCATGGGCGTGGCCCTGCGCTGCCTGTGCCGGTTGCTGGATTACGTGGGGATCGGCTACCACCTGCGGGACTTCGACGACC
>JALSGI010000133.1 GCA_026982835.1 Planctomycetota bacterium
CGGGGACTGTTTCGTCGCTGGACCCATCGTCGCAACGCCCTGGTGGTGGACCTGTGGTTTTTCGTTCCCCAGCAGCAGGACCGCGGGGTTTCCGCTACGCGCATCCGGGTGCGGATTGCCCTCCGCCGTCCCCGTGAGCGGCGGCGCAGCGAAGCCATGGAACGCAGCCGGCAACTGCTGGCCAGCCTGAAAGCCTACCTGATGGCCAGCGAGTTGAGTGAGGCGGAGAAATCCGACTCCAAGGCCGAGGCTCAAGAAGCGCTTGCCTGGGGCCCGGCCGAGATACAGAAGCTCCTGCCCCACAAGGGCTGACTTTCCCGCGAGGCTTTCGCTCCCAGGTAAGAAAGCGCGTGTCCGTGCAAAACAGCGAGCCGTGAGCGTGAGCCCACGGAGTGGTTGCATTGGAGAAGTGCTCGTTGGCGTTTTGCTCCGGAGGCTTACGCCTCCGGCTCGCTAGTCTGGTGTCTGGGTTGGCGTTTGCTCTCGTCCCGGCCAGCCGCGTGCGTGAGCACGCAGTTGTTTGTGTGTCGGCTGGTGCTTGGTTCGAAGCAACCGGGAGCTTGCGCTCCCGGCTGGCCGTGACGAGCAAGAATCGACACTCGTTCTTGCTCCGGCGAGCCCCGGGCTTTAGCCCGGGGAGAGCCGAATAAGCGTTTTTGGTTGTTCTCCTCCGCCAGCTAAAGCTGGCGGCTCGCCATTCAACCGCCGGCTGAAGCCGGCGGCTCGCCGGTTGCAAGAATATACGCTTTTTCTCGCACTGGTGCGGAAGCACCACCGCTAGACCCAAGACCCAGGACCCAAGACCTCCGGAGCGGAAGCTTCGGCGCACGGCGCATGGCGCACGCCGCAAGCCGCAAGTCGCACGCCGATGCTGTCTCTCCCCGCACTGACGTGCGCACGCTCCGGCTCCCTCCAAGCCCCCAAGCCTCCACGCCTCCAAGCCCCCTCCTTCCCGGTGGTGCTGGTCCACGGGGCGATTCTGCGGCACAATGAACTTGTCCAGACCTCCTTGTTCTCGCTGGCTCCAGCAAGGAAACAACTCGTGCTGATGCAATGGTTGTCACAGGGGTGGGAGCAAGTTTTGGGCTTTGTCCTCGGCGTGGTGCTGGGGGTGGCCCTGGGCACCGGGGCCTGGTGCCTGTGGCGGCGGAGGCAAGCCGCCCGGGCCGTAGAGCGGCGCCGCCGGGCCATGGAAGCGTTTCGCCTTCGCCGGGAGCAGCTGGAGGCCCAGTTCGTGCAGGCCGTCAGCAACTCCGGCCGCCCGCGAGGTCTGCTGTGGAAGGAGGTGGAGTTTGCCGACGAGGTGACATTTGCTCTGCAGCGGGACTCATCCCGCCTGGTGGCCCTGGTGGCCGTGACGGTGGCGTTCGAGGCCGTCCCGGGCGGGCCGATGGAAGACGTGGAGGCGGTGGGTCGCCTGCGCAGCGCCACGGCCGTGTTCGTCGAAGGGCCCGGCGGATGGGAAGCCCCGGGCCGGGTGCTGTTCAACCTCCAGCCGCACCAGGCGCTGGAACACTTCGCCCACGAGCTGTCACCGCTCCCGCAACTCCCCTCGGAACCGCAGGCCGGAAGCGAAAGTCCCGCTTGAAACTCGCCGAATCGCTTCCAGTGAGCAAGAGCGGTATTCGTTCTTGTATTGGCGAGCCGCGTGCGTAAGCACGCGGTTGTTCTGTACCGGCGGAGCTTGTTGCTTCGTTGAGAGCAACCGGGAGCTGATGTTCCCGGCTGGCCGTGACGAGCAAGAATCGACACTCGTTCTTGCTCCGGCGAGCCCCGGGCTTTAGCCCGGGGAGAGCCGAATAAGCGCTTTTGGTTGTTCTCCTCCGCCAGCTAAAGCTGGCGGCTCGCCGTTTCGAGAATTAACGCTTGTTCCGGCATCGTAGCGGAAGCTCCGGCGCACGGCGCAGGCCGCAAGGCGCAAGCCGATACTGTCTCTCCCCGCACTGACGTGCGGGGCTCTTCAAGACCCAAGACCCAAGACGGCACACGCCGTTCTCCCCGCACTGACGTGCGCACGCTCTTCCGGGAGCTTACGCCCGCGGCTCGCCGTTCAACCGGGAGCTTACGCTCCCGGCTGGCCAACCCTCCAAGCCCCCAAGCCTCCACGCCTCCCGTGGCTTCAGCCGCCGGCTGGCCCGGAGCCAATCGACTCCAGGTTTTCGGGCGGGTCTTTAGAACAAGCCCAGGGCCGTGAGGCTGTAGCGGACCACCAGCCCGGCGGCCACCACCGAAACCATGCTCATCAGCTTGATGAGAATATTGAGGCTGGGGCCGCTGGTATCCTTGAACGGGTCGCCCACCGTGTCGCCCACCACGGCCGCCTTGTGGGCCTCAGAGCCTTTTCCGCCGTAGTGGCCCGCTTCGATGTACTTCTTGGCGTTGTCCCAGGCCCCACCGGCGTTGGCCATGAACACCGCCACGCAGAAGCCAGTAGTCAGTGTGCCCACCAGCAGGCCGATCACCCCGCCCACGCCCAGCAGCAGCCCGGCCACCACCGGCAACACCAGCCCCAGCAGCGAGGGCAGGATCATTTCCTTCTGGGCCGCCCGGGTGCTGATGGCCACCGGCTCGGCGTAGTCGGGTTTTTCGGTGTAGTCGAGGATGCCGGGGTGTTCCTTGAACTGTCGCCGCACCGCTTCGACCATCCCCTTGGCCGCCCGGCCCACGGCTTTCATCGTCATGGCACAGAACACAAACGCCGCCATCGCCCCCAGGAACACGCCCACCAGCACTTTGGGGTTCATCAGCGTGGCGTCGTAGTAGGTGGCGAACTGGGGGAGCGTGGCGTGGTGCAGCGGCACCAGCTCGGCTCCCGTGGCGGCGAAGCTCAGGTGGGAGCGCTGGCCGTGGGTTTCGGCTTTCAGCATGTTTTCGGGCACGCGGGCCGGTCCCTGGGAGGTGTCCAGCCGGCGCCAGGCCGGGCCGACTTCCTCTTCCCGCAGCACATCGGGCATCACCAGCCACTTGCTTACGGCCTGGTTGGCCGAGGAGTGTTCCCCTTCGTGGACTTCGATGACGAACTGGTCGGCCACCTTGTAGGTACCCGGGGCAAGCGTGGCCTGGTATTGACCGCTTTCGGTGCGTGAGACCTGGGCCGCTTCGTTGCCCCAGCGCTCAAAGCCCATCCGCACCTCTTCCACGTAGGCCGCCAGCAGGGCCAGGGCGGTCAGCGCGGCCGAGCCGATGGCAAACCCCTTGCCCGTGGCCGCCGTGGTGTTGCCTAGCGAGTCCAGCGCGTCGGTGCGGCGGCGCACTTCGGGGTCCAGGCCGGACATTTGGGCGTTGCCGCCGGCGTTGTCGGCAATGGGGCCGTAGGCGTCGGTGGCCAGGGTGATGCCCAGGGTGCTCAGCATACCCACGGCGGCGATCCCCACGCCGTAGAGTCCCAGGGCAAAGTAGCTCATGTCGTTGTAGTGCCAGCCGTTGGCAAAGCCGAAGGCCAGCAGCGTGCCCACGCCCACCACGATGATGGGCACCCATACGCTCATCATCCCTTCGGCCACCCCGGCGATGATCACCGTGGCCGGGCCTGTGACGGCCTGGGCGGCCAGTTCCTGGGTGGGCTTGAATTCGTCGCTGGTGGAGTACTCGGTCCACTTGCCGATGATCCAGCCTGCCAGCAATCCCACGACGATGCTGGCCGAAACGCCCGGGATGACACCAAACAGCAACGTGCCCTCCACCCGGGGCATCAGCCACAGCGAAAGCAGCACCGCGGCCAGCACCACGCCGGCGGTAGAGGCGTTGATTCCCCGGGCCAGGGCCTTGAGCAGGGTTTTTTGCGTGGCATCATCGCCTTCGGTGCGCACCAGGTAAATGCCGGCGATGGAGAGGAAAATCCCCACCGCAGCGATGGCCATGGGCAGAAAGAGGGTTTGCAATTGGGCCTGGATCGGCTCCACCCCTTCGGGCAGCAGCTCCCCGGTGGTGAAGGCGGCCACGCCCAGCGCGGCGGTGGCCAGGATGGAGCCGCAGTAGGACTCGTACAGGTCGGCCCCCATGCCGGCCACGTCGCCTACGTTGTCGCCCACGTTGTCGGCGATGGTGGCCGGGTTGCGTTCGTCGTCCTCGGGAATGCCTTGCTCCACTTTGCCCACCAGGTCGGCCCCCACGTCGGCCGCCTTGGTAAAGATGCCTCCGCCCACCCGGGCAAAAAGGGCCTGGCTGCTAGCGCCCATGCCGAAGCAGAGCATGGTGACGGTGATCTCCACCAGCCCCAGGCCGAAGCCCCAGTACAGGATGGCAAACCACAACGTGATATCCAGCAGCCCCAGCCCCACCACCGAAAGGCCCATCACCGCCCCGGAGCGGAAGGCAATTTGCAGCCCCTTGTTGAGCGACTGTTGCGCCCCGCGGGCCGTGCGGCTGGAAGCCCAGGTGGCCGTTTTCATTCCGAACCACCCGGCCAGGCCGGAGAAGAAGCCGCCGGTCAAGAAAGCAAAGGGCACGAACACGCTTTGCACGCCCAGCACAAAGGCGGCGTAGGCCAGCAGGGCGGAAATGACCACAAAAAACAGGGCCACCACCTTGTATTGTTGCTTGAGATAGGCGTTGGCCCCTTCGCGCACATACTCGGCGATGTTGCGCATTTTTTCGGTGCCTTCGTCCTCTTCCATCATCTTTTTGAAGAACAGCCACGCCTGCACCAGCGCAGCCACCGAGCCCACAAAGGCCAACAGCCAGATCAGCCCGTACTGGCTTGCCAGCGGCTGCACGGCGTCTTCGGCCGCGGCAGCCGAGGACGCTTGACCCAGCAGCAGGAACAAGACAGCTGCCGTACCGCAGAGAATGGGTGCCAGGCTGTTTGATCCGTTCCGCGTCAGGGGCAGGAGCATGGTCATGGGTTCCGTTTTTCTGGAGGGGAAGAGGTCAACCGGCCGAAGGAGTCCAACCCGTTGAAAAATGGCCTGCATGGCCAATTTGGGCAAAGTGCATGCGCAACGAAAAAACGCGCAGAACCGGGAAAAGAAGGCGGGCTAGAAAAACATGCCCGGCCACTCTGGGCGGTCCTACGCCATTGGTGGGGGGGAGAGCCTCCCCGGCGGTGGGGCAACCGAGGGCCAGTTTCCATTCCTGGAGGCTTCACAAAGAGGTAACTTTGTGAAATTGGGCACGAAGTGTAGCCCATCCCCGCAAACCTTGTCAACCGCCCTGGACCCCCCAGCCGGAACTTTTTGCCACTTTCTGCCGAGCAAGCGGCCCGATGAGGGTTCAAACGGCAACTGTTCGCCATTCCCCCCGCACGCACCTGCGGGGCTCTGTCTCCCTGCAACCC
>JALSGI010000134.1 GCA_026982835.1 Planctomycetota bacterium
AGCTTCGGCTTTGGCGGGCAGAACATCGCGCTGGTGGTGGGCAAGGTGTAAGGCGAGTTGCACGAACAGGGAGACTGCCGGCATGCTGGTCGTGAACACGGAAACCATTCCCGGCTACCGCGTGGTGGAGCTGCGGGGACTGGTACAGGGGAACACGGTGCGGGCCAAGCACCTGGGCCGGGACATCGCCGCGGGGTTGAAGAACCTGGTGGGCGGAGAGTTGCGCGGCTACACCGAGCTGCTGACCGAGTCCCGCCGCGAGGCCATGCAGCGGATGATCGCCCAGGCCCAGCAGCTGGGGGCCAACGCCATCGTCAACGTCCGCTTCAGCACCAGCGCCGTGACCCAGGGGGCAGCCGAACTCTACGTGTACGGCACGGCCGTGGTGGTGGAACCGGAAACCGCCGTTGCCGGTGAGATGTAACCCCTGAGCAGAGGAGGGGGCGGGCAACTCGATCTGCGGAAAAGCAAAAAAGCGGTTTGAGCTATGGAAGCATGTGGCCTGATTTGTTCGCTCCTGTTGATCCTGATCCCCCTGGCGATGGCCTTGCTGGTGGGCAGCTGGATCGAGCACCGCCACCTGCGGAGCATAGAGCAGCGGGAGGCCGCTTTGGCCCCGATGTTGGTAAGTGATTTGGGTAGCTATCCTTACTCCGCCTCCGGTGGTCCCCCGCCGCAGATGATCGCCGCGGAGGTGGTGATCGCCTGCGATTATTTCAAGGCGTTTTTGGCTTCCTGGAAGCTGCTTTTCGGCGGTCGGGTGGGCAGCTACCAGCGGGTGGTGGATCGCGCCCGCCGCGAGGCGGCCCTGCGCGTGCTGGAACAGGCCCGTGCGCTGGGCTACAACGCCGTGTGCAACCTGCGGATCGAATCGGCCGACGTGGGCGGCAACACCCAGCAATCGCGGATGCCCATCTCGGCCGTGATCGCCTTCGGCACGGCCTACATGGCCCAGGAAACGCCCGCTCCCTCCCGGTCGCTTGTGGGATAACGGGCTTCCCTGGCAGGAGTTCATCAGGCAGGATTTGCGTGACATGGCTTCCTCGTCCCCGCCGCCGGAACGGCCCTCGTCCCCTTCGTCCTGGCCCCGGGGCACCAGCTGGGACCCGGAGCAGTCGGTCTGGGACGAACCGGCCATCCGCGCCGCGGTACCAGAAGTGCCCCAGGATGCGCTAAGCTACGGCAACTGGGTCCGCCGGCAGCGGGAACATTTTTCGGGAGCCAAGAGCCTGCTGGTCAGTTTCTTGGTGGCCCTGGCCGCCGGGCCGTTGGCCGTGGTGGGCACGTTCTTGAGCCTCGACTACACAGGTGCCCTGGCCCTGCTGGGAGCCTTCCTGGCCCCGGCGGTCGAAGAGGTGATGAAAGCCGCATTGCCGCTGTGGGTGGTGCGGCGGCGCCCCTGGTGGTTTCTCTCTCCCACGCAGATTTTCTTGACGATGCTGGCCAGCGGGGCGGCCTTTGCCGCCATCGAAAACCTGCTTTACCTCCACGTCTATATCCCCCACCCCGAACCGTGGCTGGTGGTGTGGCGGTGGACCGTGTGCGTGGGATTGCACACGGCTTGTACGGCTCTTAGCGCCTTGGGGCTGATCCGCCTGTGGCGCGGGGCGGTGGAACAAGGCGAAATTCCCCAGATGGAACGCTTCCTCCCCTGGCTCACCGCCGCCGTGCTGCTGCACCTGGCCTACAACGTGGGGGCCACGATCTGGGGAATGATGGACTACCCCGGCATCCGCTAGCCCGGCTGGATCAATCGCCCCGGGCCGACTCGACCGCCTGTTGCAATTGCTCCTTGAACCAGCGCACTTCTGCCGCCGGATCGGCCGCCCCCAGCACGGCTTGCCCCAGTGCCACGCGGGTAAAACCGGCGGCGATCACCTGCGGCAAGTTTTCCCGGGTGATCCCACCGATGGCAAAAGCAGGCAGGGACACCCGGGCGCTGACCTGACGCAATAGCTCCGGGCCCACAAAGCGGTCGAAGTGCTTGGTCTGCGAGGGGAACACCGGACCTACGCCGATGTAATCCGCCCCGGAGAGCACGGCCTGCTCGGCTTGTTCCAGGCTGTGGGTGGAAACGCCCACCAGCAACTGCGGCCCCGCCACCTGGCGCACCTGGGCCACAGAGAGTTCCTCCTGGCCCACGTGTACCCCATCGGCCCCGCACACCACAGCCAGGTCGGCCCGGTCGTTGAAGACAAAAAGCGTTTGCGCCCCGGAAACCAATTCTCGCAACAGCTCCCCCCGCCGCACTAGCTCGCGGTCCGGCAACTGCTTGTCGCGCAGTTGCAGCACATCCACCCCCCCTTCGATCAGCCCGCAGGCCAGGCGTTCCAACTCCCTCAGGCTCTCGCGGCCGTCCAGCAGCACATAGACTCGGGCCTGTTGCAAGCGTTCCTGGGCCTGGTTGGTCGTGGCCAGGGCCTTGTGCAGCGTGTAGGCGGTGTAGCGGAGCTGTTCCCAGCCGGGGGCCAGTTGCGGCCGGAGCAGCTTGCTCATCTCCTCCAGCGTGCGCAGCGCCTGCTGCAACCGCGAGGCGTTGGCCCCCACCAGCTGGGCGAGGCTAGCCCGCCGCCCCTCTTGGGGGGTGGAAAGGGCCGTGCCCACATCGCCCGGCGTGTCGCGCATGGCCAGGTGCCGGGGGCCGAGCAGCGCCTGGGCCAGCTGCTGCCCCCGGTGGCGAAGCTGCTTGAGACGCTGGGTGAGATGGGCGTCGCCCAGTGCGAAGCGGGCCACGTCTTCCAGCACGCGGGCCGCCTCGGCCGCGCGATTCCACGCGGCATCGGCTGCCCGAAGCGCGGCGTGCTCGTCGACCGGAGAACCGCAAGCGTGGCTCATGGCATGCACGACTTCCCGGAGGAGCGGATCATCTGGGGGGACTCGTTTCGCTTCCTGGAAAGCGGCCCTACAATGGGTATCCTATGCCAGAGCCCCCCGCGGCGAAACCTGCCTCCAAGGGGGCGGCCATGCTCCAGGGAACGCCATCAATGGAACTGCACGAACCCACGGACGATTTGCAGGGGGTGCCGGTGGCTCTGGTGGGCCGGCCGGCGGCGGTGACGCCCCGGGAGTGGGCCGGAGTGCTGCTTGGCCGGGGCGCGGTGCTGGTAGGGCCGCAGCAGGCCCGCTTGATCGTCGTGGGCGAAGCGGATCTGCCGCTGGATTTTGGCCGGGAGCCCCAGGAGGCAGCCGGGCTGTTCTGCGAAGAGCTGCAACGCCGCGCCCGCTGCGGCCAGGTGGAAGTGATTCTGGAAACCGAGCTTTGGCGCCGTTTGGGCCTGGTGGAACAACAGCAAGCCGTGCGGCGGCTGTTCACCGCCGCGGCCCTGGCTGCGCTTTTGCGCGTGCCGGTGGGAGTAGTGCGTCGCTGGGTGCGAGCCGGGCTCCTGGAGCCGGTGAAGGTGGTCCGCCACCTGGCGTTTTTCGACCTGCGGCAGCTCCAGGCCGCGCGGCAGTTGGCCCGCTGGATGCACCAGGGCGTGTCGCCGCAGCGGATCGAACAGCAGCTGCGTGCCTTGCAGGGCCTGCTGCCCCAGTGGACCGGGCCGCTGGATCAGCTCCGAGTGCTGGTGCGTGGTGGGGAGCTGCTGCTTCGGCAAGGCGAAGGGTTGATCGACAGCCAAGGGCAGCGGCACTTCGACTTCGCCCCAGCCCCGCCGGCCCACCCGCCCACCTTCCAGGCGCCCACGCAGCCGCACGTGCTCCCCTTTCCCGGCGCAGCCGAAAACGAAGCACGGCAGCAGGAACGAATCAGCCCGGAGGATCTGCTCCATCGGGCCGAGGCTTTCGAGGACCAAGGGCAGTGGGAGCAGGCCCTGGCCTGCTACCGGCGGCTGTTGCAGGCCCGAGGGCCGGAACCCCAGCTATGCTTCCGCCTGGCCGAGTTGCTCTACATGCTGGGCCGCCACGAGGCGGCAGCCGAACGCTACTGGATCGCACTGGAATTGGACCCGGAACACCTGGAAGCCCGGCTGAACCTGGGTTGTTTGCTGGTGGAGCTGGGACAGGGGGACGAAGCCGAGGCCCAGTTGCGCTGCGCGTTGCAACTAGACGACCAGGTACCCGATGCCCACTACCACCTGGCCCGACTGCTGGACGAACAAGGCCGCCGCGCCGAGGCACAGAAGCACTGGGAGCGTTTCCTGCACCTGGCCCCGCACAGCCCTTGGGCCGCCGAGGCCCGAGGGCGGCTCCGCGCCGGGCAGGAGGAGGCCAGAGCTGGCCATCGTTGAAAAACTGCAAGCTTCCGCTTGCAGCTTGCCGTCGTGAGGAGAAACACCCAGGCGCACCAACGGCGAGCCACCAACTTCCGCTGAGGGGGAAAACGGCAAAGAGACGCTTAATGGATAAACTCCCCGGACTCTAAGCTTGGGGCTCGTCCTGGCGAGACAAACGCCGATCCTTGCGCAGCCCGCTGCCCCCTTTGCCAAGGCGGCCCCGGACGGTTAGTTTGCTGGATAAGTTGCCGCCGCGGTGGGTGGGAAGCGATGGGGTTGTCTCCCCCGACTTACGTCGGGGGCTCCAAAGCAGTTACCCGAGTGCCACGCGGAAACGCGAAAACTCCTTTCCCCTGGAAAACGAGAACACCGCCACCATGAACGCCCCGCAGATTTCCCCCCAGGTGCTGGAAAAACTGGCCCGGTTCGACACGCCTACGATCTGCAATGTGATTGAGCTTTTCGACATCCGGCCGCGGAACACCGGTTACATGGACGGGCGGATTCGCTGCTGTTTTCCGGAGCTGGGGGTAATGGTGGGCTTTGCCGCCACGGCGTCGTTTCGCTCGGCGGCCCCGCCCGGCTCCGGCGACGCCTACGGGAACCTCAGCGCCCAGGTGGAACTTTTCGCCCAACTGCCCGGTCCGGCCGTAGTGGTGTTCCAGGATCTGGACGACCCGCCGGTGGCCGCCACATTCGGCGAGGTGATGTGCGCCACGTACCAGGCGTTCGGGGCCGCAGGCCTGATAACCAGCGGGGCCGGACGCGACCTGGACCAGGTGCGCGCACTTGGGTTTCCGGTCTTTGCCGGCGGCACGATCTGCTCGCATGCCTATTGCCACATGCTGCACCTGGGGCTGCCGGTGCGCGTGGGCGGGCTGGTGGTCCACACGGGGGATCTGCTCCACGGGGACGCCAACGGCGTGACTAACATTCCGCTGGAAATCGCCGCCGACGTGGCCGACGTGGCCGAGGAGTTCGTCCAGGCCGAAGGAATCGTGCTGGATTATGTCAAGGGGCCCGAGCCCAAGACCCCCCAGCGCCTGGCCGAAGTCCG
>JALSGI010000135.1 GCA_026982835.1 Planctomycetota bacterium
GGGGCACCAAAACCCTGGCCCAACTGGCCCGCTGCCACCCCGACGGCTCCTGGCACCTGCTGGCCCAGGCCACCGCCGCCGCGGCCAACTGGAGCAGCAATCGCCAACAGGCCCAGTACCACCTGCAAGAAGCCATCGGGCAAGTGCTCCACCAGGCGCAGCTGGAGTCGGGGGCAATTGATTCGGCCTGCCTGGCCGTGGCTGGAGCCGGGCGTCTTGGGGAGCAAGAGCAACTGCGCCGCTGGGCCTTGCAGGAGGGCGTGGCCCGGCGGGTCCGGGTGGTGCACGATGCGGCGGCCGTGCTGGCGGCGGCCACCGCGGGCCGCTGCTGCGGGGTGGCCGTGATCGCCGGGACCGGTTCGCTGGTCTGGGGCCGCGATGCGGGCGGCCGGGAAGCCCGCGCCCTGGGCTGGGGCCCCCTGCTTGGTGATCCGGGAAGCGGCTACGCCCTGGCCACCCAGGCCCTGCGCCGCGTGGCCCGGGAATTGGACCAGGAGCGACAACCCTCCTCCCTTCTGGCTCAGGAGGTGCTGCACCAGCTGGGCGTTTCGGATCCGGAGGAGTTCCTGCCGTCCCTCTACCGCCCCGAGATGGACCGCCCCCGCCTGGCCCAACTGGCACCGGTGGTGCTCCGCTGCGCTCAAGAGGGCTGCCCGCAGGCCCGCGGCCTGGTCGAAGCCCAAGCCCAGCGGCTTACCTGGGCTGCTGCTCAGGTGCTGGAGCGGCTTATCTGGGAAGAAGTGCCCGTACTGGCCCTGGCCGGAGGGGTGCTGGTCGGCGACTGCGGGTATCGAGAGCTGTTCCTGGCTGCGCTGAACTCCCACTATGGCCGGCCGCTGCAAGTGCATCTGGTGGAGCAACCGGTGCAGGGGGCTCTCTGCCTGGCTGCTCAAGGGTAGCTGGGGCACCCCGCCCGCCGCTTGGCTGGCTTGCGTTTGCTCCCGGGAGGTGTCATAGTGAGGAAAGGGAAGCTGCGACTCGTCGCGGGATCGGTTCTTTGTCCTCGGCCACATCCGTGGCACCTGAAGGGGCTGTGGGTTGGAAAACGCAATTTCCGTTCCCTGCGCCTTGGTCGGTCGGTTCCCAGACTACTGTTATCTTCCTTTTTTCCAGGGAAGCTCCCGCCCATGTCCCAAGCCATCGTCGATCCGGAACAACTTCGCCGCTTTGCCCAGCTGCTGCATCGTTTTGCCGAGGAGCTGAACCGGCAGATGCACGGCATCCAGAACCACCTGCACAATCTGGGCTCCACCTGGCGCGACCAGGAACACCGCAAGTTCGTCGAGGAGTTCCAGCAGCAGATGCAGTCCATGGCCCGATTCGCCGAAAGCACCGAAGAGTATGCCCGCTTCCTGCTCCGCAAGGCGCAGCGGGCCGAGGACTACCTGCGCCAGCGCTAGCCCCGGGCGGCAGATGTGTCGGCTATCGGGAGCTTCCGCTGCGCTGAATGAAAAACAAACGCACCGGTGGCGAGCCGCTGGCTTCAGCCAGCGGAGGAAAACAAGCAAACGCGTCTGCCCGGCTCTCCCCGGGCTGAAGCCCGGGGCTCGCCGAAGCAAAAGCAAACATCGATTGCTGCACGCCACGGCGAGCCGAGGGCTTTAGCTCCCGGAGGAAAATAAACGAAAACGCCGTTTTTGGCTCTCTCCGGACTCCAGGCCCGGGGCTGGCCAAAATCGCACACTGGCCAACTAGGTCGGAAGTGCACGCCGGTGGTTGGAGAGTCACCGAGTCGTTTTCTCCCAGGGCAAACCGCCAATGAACCAGCAAGTCCACGTCCGTTCCTTCGAGGCGGTGGAACAGTACCGCGCGGCCCTGGTCGGGTTCATCCACACCGCCCGCGGCGTGCTGCAACAGGCCGACCAGTTGGTGCTGCGGCTGACCCAGTACGTGGGGCAGGAACGCCCCGGTTTCTGGCAAGCCGAGCTGCGGCGCAGTTGGGACCTGGTGGCCCAGGCCCGGCAGGCCCTGGCCCAGTGTGAGCAGCAGTTTTACGGCGAGGATCGAGCCACCTGCTACCAGCAGCGGAAGGCCCTGGAGGCGGCCAAGCGCTACACGCACCACGCCGACGAGAAACTGCGCCTGTGCCGCCGGTGGAGTGCGCAGGCCCAGCGGGCGTGGACCCAGTACCGCGGCAGCACCCAGCCGCTGCGCACGCTGCTGGAGAGCGAGCTGGAAAAGCACCTGGCTTTCCTGGACCGCGTGCTGGAGTCGCTGCAGCAGTACGTGCAAACGGCCGCTCCGGCTCCCCGGGGCGCGGAAGCCGCAGCCGCCGGAGGCGCCGCCGCGGCAGGAACTGCCGCGCCGAGGACGACCACTGCGGCCAAAGTGTGCGACGCCCAAACGCTGGAACAACTCCAGCAATGGGTTCCCCAAGGGCCGCAACGCAAGCAACTGTTTGCCCAGCAGGGCGTGTTGCCGCCGCTGGCTCTGGGCGGTGCCGAGGCCGGTCCCGCTCCGACACCTGCGGAGCAACAAGAGCCGCCCGCCTGGCTCAATGCGGCCGAAGAGTTTGCCGGGCAACTGGAAGTGGAGCCGCAACTGCCCTCGCAGGTCCAGCACTTGGTGGTTTGCCGCTGTCCGCTGCCGGAGGAGTTGCGCGGCGCGGTACAATACGTGGCCTTGCGCCACCGGGGCCCGCTGCCCCAAGACAGCGGCTGGACCGTGCTGGTCCCGGCTCCCCAGGCCCAGGCTGCCGAGGTGGTGGAATTGGGCCGGTGGTTTGCCGGGCACCCGGAGGCGGCTTGCTGGCTGGGCTTGCCGCCGGGACACAGTTGCCTGGTGGGCAAGCAGGGGTTGCTGGAGGTGTGGGATTCCCGGCCCCAGCGCCTCTGGCCGCCGCAGCCGGCGCCGTCTTCCCCTTCTGAGTAAGGAACCCGGAACCATGCAAAGTGTGCTGGCCGAGCTAGGGGGTGAGATGGGCCGGTTGAAAAAGGCCCTGCGTACCCTGGAACTTCGCTGGGAAGAAACCCGCTCCCAGTGGAACGACCCGGTGGCCCAACGCTACGAAGAAGAAAAACTGGCCGAACTGCAGCGTGCCACGCGGCAGGCGCTGGAGGGGATCAACGTGGCCCTGCAGACGTTTCGCCGCGCGGTGGAAGAATGCGGCTGAGGTGTAGTCTTGGGTCGTGGGTCTTGGGTCTTGAGGTGGTGCTTCCGCACCGGGGTGAGAACAAACGTCAACTTGCACAACCAAGAGCTCCCCGCGTTAGCGGGGGGAGAGACGGAATCGGCTTGCGGCCTGCGTAGGTGCTTCCGCACCAGGCGAGCCCCGAGCTTCAGCTCGGGGAGGGCCTGGGGGCTTGGGAGGTACCAAGAGCCCCGCACGTAAGTGCGGGGAGAATAACGAATCAGTTTGCGACCTGCGCCGTGCGTCCTGCGCTGGGTGCTTCCGCACCGGGCAGGAATAAAGCGTGTTTGTGGAAGACAACGCACCTGATGGGCCTGCGGCTCACCAGGAGGTTCGCCCTCCCGGAGCTTCCGCTCCGGTGCAAGAACAACTGTTAGATAACCACCAGCGAGCCGGGAGCGTCAGCTCCCGGAGCGAAACAGAAAACCGGCGAACGATTGCTACACTCTCCGTGGGCTTACGCCCACGGCTCGCGGCTGCAAGAACAAACGTCATCGGCGATAACAACCGCATGTTCGACGATGCGGCTCGCCAAAAAAAGACAAGCGCCGGCCGAACGCCAACCGGCGAGCCGGGAACTCGTCCCGCGCATCGCGTTATACTTTCCGGCAGAGGAGAGCCCTGTTGTCATCGACCGCTTCCCGCACCATGACCCCCGAGGAACTATCCCCCTGGCAGATCGACCGCCTTCTGGCCCGGCTCAAGGAGCTGTTTCGCCATCGGGCCGAGCTGGAGCAGGCGCGCCTCCCGGAGCTGGAAACCCGGCTCAAAGAGCTCCAGCGGCGGCACGAAGAACAAAAACAGCAGCATCAGCAGGAATACCAGCAGCGCCAGCAAGAACTCCACCGGCGGCACGAGCAGCAGCTGGCCGGGGCCCAGACCCGACGCGACGAGCAACTGCAACAGGCCCAGGCCGAGCACGACCGCCTGGTGGCCGAGGCCCGCGGAGCCTACGAACAAGCCCTGCAAAACCTGGAGGAGCAGTTCGAGCAATCCAAGTGGGAGATCGCCGCGCTTTTGGAGGCCAAAACCGACCGCATCCAGGGCGAGGCGGTCACCAGCCAAAGCCAGCTGGCCCAGTACGACCAGGTGTTCCAGGACGCGGAGAATCTTGGCCAGCGGTACTTGGAGCGTCACCGCGTGCAGCGGCCGGAACTGCCGCCGGTGCAGTACCCCCCGGTAAGCAAAGAGCAGTTGGGGCCTTCGCTGGCCCAGGCGGCCCAAGCGGTGGAACAAGTCCAAGGGGATTTCCTGCGTGTGGCCCGGCGAGGCGGCCTGGGAGTGCTGGGCACGCTGGGGTTGTTCCTGGTGCTTTGGGGAGCCGGGGCCGCAGGGCTGGGGCACCTGATGCACTACCAAGGGTGGCTGTGGATCGCCCTGAGTGGCGTGGGAGCTGCGGGACTTGCGCTGGTGGCGGCACTTGTCGTGCGCAGCATCCGCACCGGGCAGATGCTGCAATACTACGAACAGATGCTCACCCAGGCCCGTTGGGGCCAGCACCTGCTCGAGCAAGCCCGCGGGCGGCTGGAAAAACTCCAGGAAGCCAAACTGGCCTACGGCGAATCGCGCTACCGGGAGAAGCTGTCCAAGCTGGAACAAAAACGCGACCAGGCCCTGGCCGAAATCCAGCAATACCGAGACCAGGTGTTCCAGAAAGCCGCTCACAGCCTGGAGACGAAAACCCGGCAAGCCCAAACGCAATACGAGCAGGAAGTCCAGCAGGCCCAGCAGGAACTGGAACAGGGACTTGCGGAACTGAAGCGCCAGTGGGAACAAACCCGGCAGCAGGAGCAACGCCGGCAACTGGAAGAGATTCGCACCGCGAAGGCCCAACTGCTGGAGGCCAAGGACGAGCTAGTGGCCGTCTGCCAGCAGATCGAGCAGTTGCTTGTGGTGGAGCTGTCCGGGCTGCGCCGCCTGGTGGAGGAACTGTTCCCGCCGTGGGACTCCCCTCAGTGGGATTCCTGGCAAGGGGGGGTGCGGCAGGTGCGGGCAGTGCCGCTGGGGCGGGCCTCTGTCCAGTTGGAGCACTGGCCCGGGGCGCTTCCCCAGCACCGGGAGCTGTCCCGGCGATGGCCGGCCGAGGTGGAGCTGCCCG
>JALSGI010000136.1 GCA_026982835.1 Planctomycetota bacterium
CGCGGACGCAGGCATCGGGCACGCAAGGCGGCTGGTAGGTGAGTTGCTGAAGCAGGTCGCGCAAGGTAGCCAGGAACTCCGGCGGCTGCAGGGGGTCGGCTTGGGTCAGCTCCAGCAGTCGGGCCAAAGCGTGCAATTCCCCCTGGAGCAGGTTCCACGCCCGGCGATCCGTCTCCCGGCCGGGAGAGCCGGGGGGCTGCTGCTCCGGGTGCAGGCCCAACTCCCGGAGCACGTTTTCCAGGCGCTGAATCCACTGGGGCAAACGCGCCGGCTCGTTCCAGCCAACCAGCGCCGCGTGCAGCCGCTGCAACAGCTCCTGGCCGGCCTGCAAGTGCCGGGCGCTCCAGTTCCGCTGGGGGAGAAGCAAGGCCTCGGTTTCCTCCTCCCCGGCAGGAAGCGCCGGTTCGCCTTGCTGCATCCGCTGGTGGAGGAGCACCAGCTGCCGGTAGGCGTTCAGCAAGCGATCCAGTCCCTGGGCCACCTGGCAGCGCCGCACCGCCTGGCGGACGGTCATTGCCGTCGGGGTGTCCCACGGCAGGTGCGGCGGTCGCAGCGAGCTGTTGCTCAACAGGGCCACCACCTGGTCGAAAGCTCCATCACTTTCCACCAGTTGCAATATCTGCAACACCGCCTGGCCTAGCCCGCTGCGTGCCAGCGGCACGCCCGCTTCCAAAAACACCGGCACGCCGGCTGCGGCAAACTCCTGGCCGATGCGCTCCGCCAGCGGTTCCACACGCCGGGCAATCACCAGCACCTGCGCGGGCGAAACCGGCTCGCCGCTCTGTGGGTCCCCATGCACCAGCAGGTGCTTGATTTGGCGGGCCACCTGCTTGATCTCGTGGGTCACCCCCGGGGCGGCGGTCAGGGTGATACCGGAAGGCTCCTTCGGGTACGGCTCGGCCTGGGGCACGAACAGGGTTTGTTGCAGGTAGTCCATTGCGGGCCAGCCCGAGGGCCGGGCCGGCTGTTCCACCAGCTGAGCCCCCAGCGGCTGCAAAAACTGCTCCCAGGTGCGCCGGCTGCGGGCAAACAACTCCTCCCGCGAAGAGTCCAACTCCAGGGGCAGGGAGAGCCAGGCTTCCTTGGCCCGGCCGAAAAGCTCTTGCAAGATCTCCTGCTGGGTACGGGTGAAGTCGGTAAACCCATCGACCACCAGCAGCCGCAGCCGGTCCACCGGCTGTTGCTGCCCCTGTTGCAGCAGGGTGCGGGCTTGCCAGTAGCCGCCGGCCGGATCGTAAAGCGCGTTGTCCAGCAGGAACTGCTGGTACTGCTGGTAAACCAGCAGCACGTCATGGTCCTTGGCCGAAAGCCCGCCTGCAGCCTCGCTGGCCCGCTGGAAGTGTTCCGGCCAGATTTCGTGATGCTTCAGCTCCTGGATGAACTGGGCCACCCAGGAAGCCGTCCCGGGGGAGTCGAGGATCCCCTTCAGGTACTGGAGCTTTCCTTCCCCATGCAGCCGGTAGAGCAAATGCCGGATGATCTCGGCGGATTGCAGCAGGGAGATGCGCCGCACCACCTGGCCCGAGGCTTCCAGCACACTCTGCACGAACTGGTCGAAGGTCCAGATACGCGGCTGAAAACACGCCCGCAGCTCTCCGGTCAACAACCGCCTTCTCAATTGGCGGGCAGCCAGAGCCGTAGGGGCCAGCCACAGCAGGCTGCCCGGTTCGGCATCCCCCAGCACCCGGCGATACCGCTCCAACAAGAACGTGGTTTTCCCGCAGCGAGCCGTCCCCGCAAGTACCCGAACGTGATCTAGTGCCAAGACATCCTCTCCCCGACAAGAGGCAAGACTCCCCCAAGGCCAAGCCTCGGGGAGGTTGGTCCCCGCACCACTGCCCCGCTGTATAGCGAAGGCCCAGGATGAGTTCCGGCCTGGGACGAACCGGGTGCCAGGACAACCTGCCCTCATTTTAGGAGAGTGAAGGTCCCGGGCAAGTTCCCGGCGGGGAGCCAACATCGGCGCTGGTTTGCCCGCGGAGTCGGATGCACGAGCATGCGGTTGTTTCCGCCGTGGTGATTGTTTCGCAGCCGCGAGCCGTGGGCGTCTACGTGTTTAGCCAGCTAGCACATCACTTGGTTTGGCGTTTCCGTGCTCGGAGAGAATAAGCGTTTATTCTTGCAAATGGCGAGCCGCCAGCTTCAGCTGGCGGAGAAGGTCAACACACAGGTGTTTGTTCGGCTCTCCCCGGACTGAAGTCCGGGGCTCGCCAACCGCGTGCTCACGCACGCGGCTCGCCGGAGAAGAATCGATTCGTTTTTGCTTGGAAACACTCCGTTTTGTGCTGGCACGCTAAACGCGTACGTCAGCTTTAGCTGGCGGAGCAACGGCGAGCCGCCGGCGTTAGCCGGCGGCTCGCCGCCCCTCCAAGCCCCCAAGCCTCCACGCCTCCAAGCCCCTCCGCCGACTAAAAGTCGGCGGCTCGCCACGCCTCCACGCCCCTATGCCTCCGCCTCCTGGCCTTGGCTCAGGGCCAGAAAGGCCGGCACCAGCACGCTACGCACCACCAGCGTATCCAGCAACACGCCGAAGCTGAGGGCAAAACCCAGCTCCACGATGGCTCGCAACGTCCCCAACGTCATCGAACCGAACGTGGCGGCCATAATCAGCCCGCAGCTGGTGATGATCCCCCCGGTGCGGATCATCGCCTGCCGCAGCCCTTCCCGGGCCCCCAGCCGTTGCTGGTCTTCCTGCACGCGGGTGACCAGGTAGATGTTGTAGTCCTCGCCGACGGCCACCAGGATGACGAACAAAAACAGGGGCACTTTCCAGTCCAGCCCTTGCAGCGAAGCTCCGTACCACCAGGAAAACACCAGCCAGCAGGCGCCCAGCGTAACCAGGTAGCTAAGCAGCACGGTGAGGATCAGATATACCGAGAGCACCCCCTGGCGCAGCATCGCCACCAGCACGCCCAGCACGGCCAGCACGCACAACACCTGGATCAGCCGCTGATCGCGGGCGATGGTGCTTTTCAGATCGGCCACGGTGGGGACCGTGCCGGCCAGCTCGAACCGTACGCCGGGCCACTTCTTGGGCGAGTTGGAGCCGACGGCCGCCTGGTTTCCGGGCACATGGCCCACCCCTTGCAGCAATTCCTGCACGTGCTGGTAAAGCGCCAACGCCCGCGGATCGAAAGGATCGACCAGGGGCACCACTTCCCAGCGGGCCACCCGTCCGGCCCAGGGGCCTTGCTCGGCCAGGTAGCGCCGCCCGGCAATTCGCAGCTGCGCCACTTCCCGGCCGCTTAAGGGGCCTTGCGGACGCCGGCCCAGGGGAGCCACCGCACTGCGCACCAGCGCCACCCCAGCCAGGGAGCGGAGTTGCTGGTCCAGCCACCGGATGCGGCGGCGTGCCTCCGGCGAGGACCAGCCCCCCTGCTGGCTCACGCCCAGCACGTGGATCGGACCGACATAGCCGGGAGGAAAGTGCTCTTGCAGCATTTGAGTCCCTTGCACGCTGGGGCTTTCCGGATCCAGGTCGGCCAGCAAGTTGAACGACACCGGCACCCGGGTACCCACCCAGGCCAGCGGGACCATCGGTAGCAAGGCAAACAGGAGTGTGAGCCAGGGCCGGGCCAACGTGACCCGCGCCACGGCCGACCAGAACCGGGAGTCCCGCGGGGCCGGCAGCGATTGCCCGCCCAAACCCGGCCCCTCCGCATCCCTCCCGGCAGCTGTGCTGGAACGGGACATGCCCCAAAAGAAAAATCCCCGGCGATCTCCCCAACCCAAGGACCAAAAAAGCGCCGGGCCCAGCAATCGCAAAAGTGCCGGGGCCAGCGTCAAGCTGGCGGCCAAGGCCACCAGCAGGCACAGTCCCAGGGCCGGACCGCTGTTGCGGAACTTGCCGAATTGGGCAAAGCCCATCATCCCCAAGCCCAACGCCGTGGTCAGCGCGCTGGCTGCAAGCGCCCGGCCCACCCCGGCCAACGCCCGCTGCACCCCTTGGGCCACTTGCCCACCGCAGTGGGACAGCTCCTCGCGGAAGCGGGCGATGAGAAACAGGCAAAAATCGGTTCCCGCCCCAAACAAAATCACCACAATAAATATCCGCGTGGTTTTGAAGATCATGAAGTGGAACCAGGAGGCGTGCTGAGCCCCCTGGGCCAGCAGCGAAACCAGCGACGTGGCCACCACCACGCTGGCCCCGATGGTCGCCAGCGGCACCAACGCCAGCAGCGGCGCTCGATACACCAAAAGCAGAATCAACAACACCATCACCACCGTGGTGGTTTCGGTGTTACGGATACTGTCGTTGGCCGCCTGGAAGGTATCTCCGCCAATGGCGGCCGTGCCGGTGATGCCCAGTTCCAGCCGCTGGTAGGGGAAGTCGGGCTGTTGTTGCAGTTGCTCCAGCCGCTCCAGAAGCTGCCGCACCAGCAGCATGTTCTCCACCGCGGCAAAGTCGCTCTTCAGGTGCAGCACCACCAGCACCGCTTTGCCGTCGTCGCTGCGCAGGGGCCGGGCCAGCAGCCGCCGGGAAACGCTGCGGCCCCCAAGCGGCGACCAATGCTCAAGCAGCACGCCCCGCTGGTGGGCCAGTTGGACGGCCAGTTGCTCTACCCGGGCCACCCAGAGCAGGTCTTCCCGCTGCTGGGCGGTCAGCACGCCGCGAAACCGAAACCCCCCTCCGCGATGCCGCACCACCAGCACCAGTTGGCTGGGAGCGTGCTGGCCGGGAAACGCCTCTTCCAGCAATCGCTGCCCCCGCCGCGAGGGCAACTGCGCAGGCAAATAAGCCGCCTCGCCGTCCTGGGTCACAGCGTTCCAGTCCGGGGCAAGCAGCCACAGCCCGCCGGTGATCAAAAGCCAAAGGCCCAGGATCACCGCCCAGCCACTACTGGCCCAGTTGCCCAAGCGCGCAAACATCAAATCTGCCGGAAAACCAGCACCTGGTGAAAGTCAATCCAACAAACCAACACTCGAAAAGCCTCCATCCTAGGGGATCGCTCTGCAAGGGACGAGAGCCTCTGCAGGGCTTCTTGCTCCCTGGCCAAAATTGTTGCATCCTCCTGTCCCAGGTGTAAAATGGGTTGCAACTTGTAAATCGTCCGCCGTGGCAAAGAAAGTGGGTAGTAAAGCGTTTGGAACGGGGCAATGCAATCTCAGGTCAGCACATGGATCAAGTTTCTCTCCGTACCGGGGATCTGGCTCTTGGCCGGATTGATGCTGATCTCCCTGGGCGTAATGTCTTTGGTGGTTTGGTG
>JALSGI010000137.1 GCA_026982835.1 Planctomycetota bacterium
CACGAGGCACCGTAGGCGGCCCGGCGTGCGCTGTTGCGGTGATGTGAGAATCCGTGCCGATTCTCGCACCGCACGGCGAGCCGGGACGTAGTACGTGTTTAGCGTGCCATTAAAGACGTTGTGCTGGAGGAGTTCACTTATGAGTAAACGCCCAATAAAACCAGCACTCTTTGCCACTCCTAGCCACTCCTACGGCTCGGCAGGAGCCTCGCCCTCCCCATTGCGCCCCCTAGCGCTTGTTCTCGCCCTGGAGCGGAAGCTCCTTGGGAGGGCGAACCTCCTGGTGAGCCGCAGGTTCACCCTGTGCATTGTTTCCCCCAAACACGCTTCCTTCCTGCCGGGTGCGGAAGCACCCAGCGCAAGCCACACGCCGATGCCCACCGGGAGCGGAAACCTCAGGTCAAGCGGCCCTGTGCTGGCCGGCTGAACGCCTACCGGACTCAAATCCGGGGCCGACTGAATCCAGATCAAACGCTAGCGACAAAAACCCACCATGCGAAACAGCCGAGCCATGCAGTTGGTGTTCGAGCTTTCCCGGCCCGGTCGTCGCGGAGTAAAGTGGCCCTCCTGCGACGTACCCCGGGAGGAGCCACAGCGCTTGATCCCCCGGCGTCATCTGGCCTCCGGGCCGCCGCCGCTGCCGGAGCTAGTGGAGCCGGACGTGGTGCGGCACTATGTCAATCTGTCCACACAGAACATGTCGGTGGATACGCACACCTATCCGCTGGGCTCCTGCACGATGAAGTACAACCCCAAGCGGAACGACGCCTGGGCCTCCTTGCCTGGGTTTGCCCAGGTGCATCCCTACCAGCCCGAGCACTCGATCCAGGGCTTGCTCCAGTTGCTCTACGAGCTGCAGGAGTACCTGGCCGAGATCGGCGGGCTGGACGCCGTTTCGCTCCAGCCGGCCGCAGGCGCGCAAGGGGAACTGACCGCCCTGCTGGTGGCCGCAGCGTGGTTCCGCGACCACCAGCGCGAGCTGGGGCCCCGCAGCAAGGTGCTCATTCCCGATTCGGCCCACGGCACCAACCCGGCCAGCGCGGCCATGGCCGGGTTCCGGGCGGTGACCATCCGCAGCAACTCCCGGGGCCTGGTCGATCTGGAGGACTTGCAGCAGAAGCTGGACGACCAGGTGGCCGTGTTCATGATCACCAACCCCAACACGCTGGGGCTGTTTGAAACCCAGATCAAACAGATCGCCGACATGGTACACCAGCGCGGGGGGCTGTTGTACCTGGACGGGGCGAACATGAACGCTATTCTGGGCATCACCCGCCCGGGCGACTTCGGGGCCGACATGATGCACTTCAACCCGCACAAGACCTTCAGCGGCCCGCACGGGGCCGGGGGGCCGGGGGCCGGGCCCATCGCCGTGCGCAAGCACCTGGCCCCCTATCTGCCCGTGCCCGTGGTGGTCCGCACGCCCGAGGGCCGCTACCGCCTGGATTACCAGCGGCCCCAATCTATTGGCCAGGTGCGCAGCTTCTTCGGCAACGTGGGCGTGCTGGTGCGGGCGTATGCTTACATCCGCACGCACGGGCCCGAGGGGCTTCGCCGTGTGAGCGAAGACGCAGTGCTCAACGCCAACTACCTGCTTTCGCTGGTGAAGCATTTCCTGCCGGTCCCCTACGGCCCACGCTGCATGCACGAGTTCGTGGCCACGGCCCAGAAGCTAAAGCAGGAACGGGGCATTTCGGCCATGGACCTGGCCAAGCGCCTGCTGGATTTCGGCTTTCACGCTCCCACGGTTTACTTTCCCATCACCGTGCGGGAGTCGATGATGATCGAACCGACCGAAACCGAAAGCAAGGAATCGCTGGACGCCCTGGCCCAAGTGTTGTTCCGCATCACGGAAGAAGCGCCGGAGCTGTTGCACGAGGCCCCGCACAGCATCTGGATCAGCCGCCCGGATGAGGTGCGTGCGGCTCGCCGCCCGGTGCTGAAGTGGACCCCGGAGGAGGCCGCCCGGTGAACCGCACCTGGCGCCTGGTGGTCCACGGCCCCAGCGGCCCGGCCTGGAACATGGCCGTGGACGAAGCACTGCTGGAGTCGGCTACTGCCGGGAGTGGGGGGACGCTTCGGGTGTATCAGTGGTGCCGCCCGACGGTTTCGCTGGGCTACTTTCAATCGGCGCGGCAATCGCAACTGGAGACACTCTTGGAACGAAACCAGGTGGCCCTGGTGCGGCGGCTCACCGGCGGTGGGGCGATCGTCCACCACCGCGAGTGGACCTACTCGCTCACTTTGCCGTCCGGGCATCCCCTGGCCCGGCAGCACCAGGACCTCTACGCCCGCGTGCACCAGTGCTGGGCGGAGGTGCTGCGGGAGCTGGGGGTGGCCGCGTGGGTGGTGGAGCAGCCGCCGCCGAAGCAAGAGCCGGAGCCGTTTTTGTGTTTCCTGCGCCGCAGCCCCGGCGACGGGGTGGCGTCAGGAGAACACGGCACGGTGAAACTCGCCGGCAGCGCCCAGCGTCGCCGCCGCGGCGGGTTGCTCCAACACGGCTCGATGCTGCTTGGCAAACCTGCCTGGCCGCAGCATCCGCCGGGGTTGGCCGAACTGCTGGGGCGGGAACCGGACCCCCAGGCCCTGTTGCAAGATTGGCTCCGTCGTGTCGAATCGCTTTTTGAAGTGCAACTTGTGCCGGGGCAGCTTACCGCGGAGGAGAAGAGTGCCGCGCTTCGGCTTTTGGCCACCCGTTACCTCCGGCCGCAGTGGACCCTGCGGCAAGCCGGCTAGGAGGGCCGGTGAGCCGAGCAGAGGGTCGCTTTCGGGCGAGTTTTGCTAGGGCTGGAAAAAACTTCGCTCAAGACCGCTTCTTGCGAATCATTCCGTTTGTAGCGGTGTTAGTCTTAGTAGGCCCCGGCGTGGGGACTTCCCCCAGTGGCGGCCAAACGATAGCGTGCCTGTGCTGTTTGGCGTACACTGGGAGGGGGTAGGATCACGGGTCGTGATTGCGCTTTGTGCGTTCTATCTACCGCCTTAACGAGGGTCCCAAGGCATTGGCATCCCAGCAGCGCCAACCGGACCGCTATGAGCTGCGGGACCCGGATGTCCGCTTGATGTTGCAGGTGCGCGACGACGACGCCGCGGCCTTCGAGGAGCTGATGCTGCGCTACCAGCACCGGGTGCTGCGGGTGCTGGAGCACTTATCCCCCAGCCGCAGCGAAGCGGAAGACCTGACCCAGGAAGTGTTCCTCCGGGTGTTTCGAGCGCGGAAGAGCTATACGCCCGATTCCAAGTTCTCCACGTGGTTGTTTACCATCGTGCACCGCGTGGCCAGCAACGCGCGGCGCAACCAGGCCCGGCGGCGGGAAGCCCCCCTGCCGGCCACCCCCAGCGGCGAACTGGCCGGCGGGGGAATGGAACAGCTGGTGCAGGCCACCACCGGCTCGATGCCCTCGCGGGTGATGGCCAAGGTGGAGATGCGACAGATTGTGCGGGCGGCCTTGACCCACCTGAACCCCCGCCAGCGGATGGCCGTGCTGCTGAACAAGTTTGAAGGGATGAGCTATGCCGACATTGCCGAAACGATGGGGGTGAGCGTTTCGGCCGTGCGGAGTCTGCTGTCGCGGGCTCGCGTGACCCTCAAAGACGTGCTGGAACCGTACCTGGACCAGGGACGCCCCCCTCGATCCCACAACGGTTCGGGGACGTGGGCCTCCCAGTGACCCCTGCGGCTGATTGCCCATTGCCATGAGTCGTCCCCTGCCCGAGATCGACGAAGCCTTGCAGCTGGACCTGGTGGCCTACCTGGACGGCGAGCTGGAGCCGGAACAAGCCCGGCGGGTGGAACAGTTGCTCTACAACCATCCGGCCGTCCAGGAAGAGGTGCGCAAGCTGGAAGCGTCCTGGGACCTGCTGGAGGAGTTGCCGCAAACCCAGGTGGACGAACAGTTCACCCAGTCCACGGTGGAACTGGTGATTGCCGACTTGACCCAGCAGCTGCAATCCCAGCAGCAGGCCCTTCCCCGGCAAGCCCGGCGGTGGTGGCTCTTGCTGGCCCTCGTCCTGGGGGTCGCTGCTTTTGCCACCGTGGCGGTGCTGGACAGCGTGTGGCTTGCCCGCGAGCGACATCTGTCGCAGCAGCTCCCGTTGCTGCAGCGGCTGGAGCAATACGAAGAAGTGCGCGACATCCAGTTCCTGGAACAGATGATCCAGCAAAAACTGGTGCCGATCCTGCCTCCGCAGCCCCAGGACTGGCAACCCCGAAGCGATCCCCTTTCCAAGCGATGAACGCGATGCCCAAACGCTGGCTTGCCCGCTGCCGCCGCCTCCTTTGGCCCCAGTCTCTCTGGTGGGGACCGCTTTTGTGTTTGCTAGCCGTGGTGTGCGGATTGGGGCTGGGGTTCTGGCTGCGCCACTTGCGGGCGGCCGACGTGCGGGAACACCGCGCCCGGCTGAAGCAACTCCAGCCGGAACAAGCCGAGGCCTTGTTGCGGCAAATGCAACGTTGGGAGCGGATGTCCCCCGAGGACCGGCAGCGCGTGCAGCGATTGCACCAGCAGGTGGAATCGCACCCCCAGAAAGAACAGCTCCTGGAGGCCATGCAGCGTTTTCATCGCTGGCTGATCCAGGTGCCGCTGGAAATCCAGTTCGAGATGCTCAACAGCGATGCCTCCACCCCAGAGCGGCTGGAGCAGTTTCGGAAACTTTACTTGCAGTGGCTGGGCAGCCGGTGGCTTTCTCCTTCGGAGCAGGAGGGCCTGATCGCCTGGTGGCGCAATCAACTCCTGGCCAAGCGGCTCCTGGACCCGGAGAAGTTCCGCCAGGGGTTCCCCCGCCTACGCCCCCCCGGCCAGCAGCCCCTCCGCCCAGGCCCACCCCCGGCCGAAAGGCGCTTGTGGGAGCTGCTCCGCCGGGGCTTGATCAGCCGCAACCGCGAGAGGCTCTTTCACCGCTTGCGGAACTTCCTCAAGGAACTGGACGACGAAGCCTACCAGGAGCTGGTCCGCTCCTGGCCCCAGGAAACAGCCGGGCAGTGGCACTTCGTTCGCTCCCGGGAAGAGAAACAGGCTCTGGTTTTGCGCTGGACCACAGGGATATTGATGCGCCGCTTTTTTGCCCGATACCATCGCAAATCGGATCAGCTGCACTCCTTGGCCCGCCGCTTCCAGCAGCTCTCCTTCAGTGCCAAGGCCCGGCTGCTCGAACTTTCCCCTGAGCGGTTCTTCGCCGAGCTGCAAGCTCTGGAGGAACCTCACC
>JALSGI010000138.1 GCA_026982835.1 Planctomycetota bacterium
TTGGGCCGGGGGGTGTGGTTGGGGGCATCGGCTTGCTGCGGGCGGTTCAGGGTGCGTCGCAAGGTGGGGCCTCCTTCCAGGACGGGGGATGGAAGAGAACCGGACGGCCCCCGAGGCTATTGCACGCCCGATGCCAGCCCTGCGACGAACAAAGACCGCTCTTCGCAACCGCCTGGTTTGAAAGAGGTTAAGCAAAAAACATTCGTCCCGCCCGCACCCCACCGCCGAAACGAACCGTTGCCCCCAGGCAACGAATCGTTGCCCGGTGTTGAACAGAGGCCACAGGTACAGTCGGCGAGCCGTGGGCGTAAGCCCACGGAGAACGTGGCAATCATGCGCCGGTTTCTTGCGTCCACTCCGGGAGCTTACGCTCCCGGCTCGCCATCCCTCCAAGCCCTCAAGCCTCCACGCCCCCAAGTCCTC
Organism: Planctomycetota bacterium; assembly: GCA_026982835.1. Taxonomy (GTDB): domain Bacteria; phylum Planctomycetota; class Planctomycetia; order Pirellulales; family S012-138; genus S012-138. The sequence continues at coordinate 424 of JALSGI010000138.1, forward strand.
CCCGAGCTGAAGCTCGGGGCTCGCCCGGTGCGGAAGCACCCGCCGCAAGACCCAGGACCCACGACCCAAGACCTCCGGAGCGGAAGCTCCCGGTGCAAGCCGCAAGCCGCAAGCCGATGCGGTTTCTCCCCGCACTGACGTGCGGGGCTCTGTGCTCAATATCCAAGACAACACACGCCGTTCTTCTCCGCGGGCTGACGGCGAGCGGCCCGCCGCTTCGGCCGGCTAACGCCCGCGGCTCGCCAGGGGCTTGCCCAGCCGCTGAAGCACCGCGGCGGTCGCGTGCCCGGGCACAAAAGCCAAATTGCCAAAGAGCATGGCCGTGCCGAAGGTGATCATCCCCAGCGACGTGGCGATCCCCAGATGCACCAGCACGGCCATCCCCAGCACCAGCACCCGCCAGCCGCGCAGCCACACCAGGGCCGGGTAGGTGACTTCCCACCAGACGGTCAGGTGGGTAAGGAGGGCCACCAGCAGGGGCCAGTTGGCCATCCAGGTCAGATCCAGCGACTGGTACTCGTAGCTGGCCGCGGCCCACCACATGGCCGAGCCGTCCCACCACGTGGCTCCTTGCAGCTTGCCGATGCCGGCAAAGAAATACATCACGCACATGTGAATCTGGATGAGCCGCAGGGCCAGGTTGGCCCGAACCGACTCCCCCGGCGGCTCCTCCCCCCGGCGGCGAGCCAGCCAGGCATCCAGCGAATACCGCGCCCCGCACGGACCCAGCATCAAGTACAGGGCCAGCATGGCGTTGATCTGGTCCAGGCCGAAGGTGGCCGCAGGTACCCGATGCACATAGGCCACCGTGGCCAGGAAGGCCAGCACCGAAGTGACCGGGGTCCACAAACCTAAGAAAAACAAAAAGAACACCCCCAGCGCGGCCACATGCACGGTCCAGAGCAAAGCCGGGGAGTCGATCCACCAGAACCAGCTCCAGGCCAGCGGGTGGGATTCGGGGCTTTGGGCCAGGGCCTCGGCGGTGATCCAGGCGTGAGGTCCAAAGAAATCCTCCAGCCCCAACGACCAGACCAGGTGCGTGTAGAACAGCATCCAGCCGCACAGTAGGCGGATCAGGCACAGCGTTTCCACCCGGGCCGGCTGGAACCAGAAGCGGTTCCACCCTTCGGCGGTGCGGCGCAGGGAATCGGCAAGGGCGTTCATGGCTTGGCAGGAGAAGCGACTTCCAGGGTGTAGATCAAGCGGCGGCGGTAAAGTTGCGGGTCGGTCAAGCGCATGCCGCGGCGCACCTCTTCCACGCCCGGGGCCCGATGCTGCACCAGATAGAGCCGCACCACGCGCGCCTGGTGCCGCCAGGCCAGGTGCCGGGCGTAGCTTTCCGCGTAGGGGCGAGCCAGCATCTGCTGTAGCGGATGCTCCGGCGGCAGATCGGCCGCCTGCAACCGCGAAGTGAGCATCAAGTGCCGGTGATAGAAAAGCCGCGGCCAGAATTTTCGGTGATCCGGCAAGGTGTCCTCGATCACGGCCCCGTCGGGTAGCTCGGCCTCGTAGTGGATCAGGTAGCTCACCAGCGGCGGATCGGGCCCGAAAAAGCGGTAGCCGTGGTTCAGGTTCAGCGGGCCTACGTACCAGGCCACCGCTTGCATGGCCGAGCCGATCAGCGGGCTGTTGCCCCCCGGGTCCACGCTCAAGGGGGGCAGCACCACGGCCAGCAGATGAAAAGCCAGCCACAGGCTCACCAGCCGCCGCGGCCACCGGCGGCCGTACCACGGCACGGCCGAAGAAGCAGCCCTTTGCGTGCGATTGCCCACGGCACTCTCCAGCAATTCCGGCAGGGAAATTCCTTGTGTAGCTTCGCCTGCGGCGCGCTTGCCCAAGCAGATTTTCTTCGCCCGCTGGCACGATCCCTACGGGCCTCATAACCGGCTCTCCACGGTGCTTTTGTTTTGTGCGGCCGGTGCTCTACAATCGGAAAAACCGCTCGGCGGAGGCACGCGCGGCGCGTTTTCGTTCCACCGGCTCCAAGCCTCGGGTTTGCCATGCACCGCTTCGACCTGGAGAGTTTGAGCTACGATCCGCTGCACGGGTACATTCCCTTCGTGGCCCGGCCGCTACGCTCCACCGGCGAGGTGACCGAGCGGGAGATCATCGACCACCCCTGGGTGCAGCGGCTGCGACACATCCACCAGTTGCAAACCGCCTGGTACGTGTTTCCCACGGCCGAGCACTCGCGGTTCCAGCATGTGCTGGGGGCCATGCACCTGGCCTCGCGGGTGGTGGGGCACCTGTACGAGAGCCTCCAAAGCGTCTGCCCCGATGTGCCCAGCCGCGGCTACGTAGAGACCCTGATGCGGATGGCCGCGTTGCTGCACGACGTGGGGCACGGGCCCTTTGGGCACTTTCTGGACGATCACCTGCTGAGCCACTACGGGCTCACACACGAGACATTGGGCCAGGAGATCATCCGCCGCGAGCTGGCCGAGTTGCTACGGGGGCTGCGCCGCAATCCCAACAGCGCCCTGGCCGAGGGCGAGGAACTGGACCCGGAGCACGTGGTGTTTCTCATCGCCCGGCCCCGCGGCGAGGAGCCCGAAGCGCCCCGCTGGCTGGTGATGCTACGCAGCCTGTTCTGCGGCATCTACACGGTGGACAACATGGACTTCGTGCTGCGGGACGCCTACATGACCGGCTACAGCCACCGGGCGTTCGACCTGGAGCGGCTGCTGCACTACAGCTTCTTCTCCCCCCAGGGGCTGACGATCCACTCCCGGGGACTTTCGGCCCTGGTGCACTTTATCGAGATGCGGGCCGAGTTGTTTCGGGCCGTGTATTTCCACCGCACGGTGCGGGCGCTGGACCTGCTGCTGCAGGACCTGTTTGCCGCCAGTCGCCACCACCTGTTTCCGGGCAATCCGCTGGAGCACCTGGAGGAGTATCGCCGCTTTACCGAGTGGTCGTTGCTGGTGGAGGTGGAACGGTGGAGCCGCAGCCACGAGGAGGAAAAGCGCCGCCTGGGCGAGCTTTGGCAGCAGTTCTTGCAGCGCCGCGTGGTGTGGAAGATGGCCTGCCAGCGGGAGGTGCTCTTTGGCACCGAGGATGCCGAGACGCTTTCTCTGCTGACCGAGCCGGAGCTGATCGAGCAGAAGCTGCGCTTGTTGCTGCCGGAGTCGCTGCGCAAGGAACCGCTGCGGGTGGACGTGGCCCGGTACGTGCATCGCCCGGGCACCCAAGGCCCTGCGGCCGGGCAGAACTACCTGTACGACGAAGCCAGTGGCCGGGTGCAACCGCTGGAGGCCAATGCCCTGTACCGCCGCTTGCCGCTGGCGTATCGCATTTGCCGGGTGTACGTGCAGCAGGCCCAGATCAGCCAGGCGGTGGCCCAGGCCCTGGACCGGCTGCTGGGCAGCCAGGGGCCTGATATGCTCACCAACATGTAGCCCTGCTCACTGGCCTGGGAACAAACTGTCCCCTATCGGCTTACACCACCTCGCGGCTTTCGCTCACGACGAACTCCCGCTTGCTGTCGGCGACAACCCGGGCGGCGGCCTGTTGGGGATCGTGGTCCCAGATGACCCACCAGCGGTGCTGGGCCGCCTGGCGGAGCCAGTGGCGTTTGACGCGGCGGGTTTGCACCACCTCGGTATCGAAGGCCATGCACCACATGGTGGCCAGGTGCAGCGAGCTGGGGCAGATGTCGGCCGGGTAAAGCGCCCCTTGCTCTCCGCTGCGGAACAGCACCACCTGGTGCCCCTGCGTGTGCCCCCCGGTGGGCAAAAGCCACAGTCCTGGCAGGTACTCGGCCGGGCCATCCAGCAACTCCAGCACCCCTTGTTCTTCCAACGGCTGGAGATTTTCCTGCGGGTAGGCTCCGGCCAGCTCCGGGGCGCGGCTGGTGGCCACTTCCCACTCCAGGCGCTGCACCACGTAGCGGGCCCGGGGGAAAGCCAGGCGAAGCTCGCCACCCTCATCGCGCAGCGTCCCGCCCCCGGCATGGTCGAAGTGCAAGTGGGTCAGCACCACGTGGGTGATCTCCTCAGGAGGGACGCCCAGGCGCTTTAGACTTTCCAGCAGCGGGTTGCCCTCCTCCAGGGCGAACAATTCCTTGAGCCGCGGGGAGCACTTGGGCCCGTAGCCGGTATCCACCAGCACGGTGTGCTTGCCGTCGCGGGCCAGCAGGCAGTGGCAACGGCTGGGGATGCGGTTCTTTTCGTCCGGCTCCACGTGGCGGGTCCAGAGCACCCGGGGCACCACGCCGAACATGGCCCCGCCGTCGGAACGGAACGAACCGCCGTGGACCGAGTCCAGTTGCCAAGGGCCGATTTGCAGCGTCACGTTGGTTTCTCCGCAGTTGGGGGGTTGCCGTGGAGCTTGCGGTTCTCCGCTGAGTAAAGCTGGCGGTTTGCCGGTTGGTGTGTGAGTCGGCGTTTTTTCTCGCTTTGGCGAGCCCCCGGCTTCAGCCGGGGGAGAGCCGAACAAACACCTGTGTGGACCTCCTCCGCCAGCTGAAGCTGGCGGCTCGCCGTTGCGAGAAGAAACGCTTTTTCTCGCTCCGGCGCCAGCCGCAAGCCGTTTCTTGCCCCGGTGCGGAAGCACCGGCGAGCCGCGTGCGTGAGCACGCGGTTGCTACGGTTTGTGGTCGTTGCTACGCGGCCAACCGCCAGCCGGCGCCGGCGGCTCGCCGTTGCAAGAATCGTAGATCCACCAGGCGCGTTGTTTTTCACAAAGCACGTTATATTCTCGCCCGGTGCGGAAGCACCGCGTCAAGCGTCCACATGCTAGCTGGCTAAACAGGTAC
>JALSGI010000139.1 GCA_026982835.1 Planctomycetota bacterium
TTCCGCACCAGTGCGAGAACAAGCGTCAACTTGCACAACCAAGAGCCCCCCGCGTCAGCGGGGGGAGAAACAGTATCGGCTTGCGGCTTGCGACCTGCGCCTTGCGCAGGGTGCTGCCGCACCGGCGGCTTGGAGGGCTTGGAGGGATGGCGAGCCGCGGGCGTCAGCCCGCGGTTGGCGAGCCGCCGACTTCAGTCGGCGGAGGGTCGTGGGGGCTTGGAGGCGTGGAGACTTGGGGGCTTGGAGAGGGGGCGAGTCGCGGGTGTAAGCCCGCGGTTGAACAGCCAGCCAGCTCACCCCGGTGGCTGCCGGCCCCCTTCGGTTCGATTATCATGGACTCCAGGTGGCTACCGGCTCCCAGGTTGGGTGCCGTGTGGGTTTCAGCAATTGCCGGGCTTTGCCGGGACACGAAGGTTTATGTGGATTGAGATCGTCTGCACCGGAGACGCCCTGGCCGGGTTATGGCTTCCCTGGGAACAGCTCCGCGCCGGGGGAAAGTGGCCGGGGGTGTTCGCCACGGCGGCAGGGTTCGGCTGGTTGTTGCGTCACGGCCGGGAAGCTGCTCGCCCCTGGGTGCTGGCCTGCTGGCAAGGCCGCCGCTTAGCCGGGCTGCTTCCACTTTTGGCTATCGCAGACGGGGGAGATGCCCCGGAGGAACTTCACTTGCCACCGCTGGTTCAAGTGCCGCTTGGTTCCCAGCCCACGGTGTTCTTGCTGGAAGTGTTCCAGAGTTGGCAGCGCGTGGGCGGGCAGGCAAGCGGCATTTGCGGCTGCTGGCCTTGGGCGGGGGAGCGGCCCTTGGGAGGCTGGGCCGTGGCGGCCCGCTGGCGCCACTGGACCCTGCAGCCGCAGCAACCGGCTTGGGTGATGCTCCCTGGGGAAGAGCTGGTTCCGGGAAACGCCGGCTCCGGCGTGCAGCCCCCCTCGGCCGAGCTTTCCTTCGCCTTGGCCGACTCCTTCCTGCCTGACTGGGACGAGGCGTGCTGGGAAGGCTGGTCCCCCGGCCTGACGCGGGATCCCCTGGCCTGGTGGAAGTTGGCCGAACTGCTCCAGCGGCACCGGCGACTGCTGGTGGTGCGCTTGCGGCCGGGGACCGCCCGCTCCGCGTGGCTGCTGGCTGCCCAAGAACCCCCCGGAGTGGTGCTGCTAGCCCGGGCAGGTTTTCATTTCCACCCGGGACTTTTGCTGAAAGTGCTCTGGCAGGTCGGTAATGCCTGGCAGGGTTCCCCTTCCTCCTGGATCGTGCCTGCCAGGTGGCTTGTCCCCTTGGGAGCAAGCCAGGGGAACGTGTGGTATCACTGGCGAGCATTGCCACCTCGGGCCCCGTGGCAGAACTGGCTGGATCGGCTCCGGCCGGGATTCGTGCGGCCCAACAAAAAACGCCGGCCCGTTTCCGAGCCGGCGGGATAGTTGCCGGATTTGGACGTTTTTCCAGCGAGGGCTGCCCCCGGATTGCGGTGTTTGTCGTGACCGCTCGGCGTGGCCGGGGCGTTACGGAACCCCACCACCGGCCGGAGCGGCACCCCCACCGGGAGCAGCACCGGGTCCCGGGCCGCCTTGTCCGGCGGCGCCTCCGGGCGGGGGAACCTGCTCAGCCGCAGGCGGTTGCTGCGGGCCGATGGCCCCCTGGGCTCGGGCCTCCAGGGCCGCCGCTTCGTTGGCCAGGTAGAACTCCGCACCCGGCGGGAAGTATTGCACGTCGTCCTGGGTGTAGTAGGGGCTGGGCAGCGTCTGCCCGCCCACGTCCACCTGGCAGCCGACCACCGCGCCCAGGGTCAGCAGGGCCAGCGGGCCGATCCAGCGATGCAGGGATTCGTAGCTCATCGCATCCGTCCATCGGGTGACAAGGATTCCGGCCGTTCCTGCCGCTGTGGCAGAACAGGCCCTTTGCTCCGGATCGCTGCAATCCTTATCGTCGATACAGTCGATTCAACTTGAACCGGAACGCCCCTTTGCCCCTTGATTCGCAACCCGCTTGCCAGCAGTGCTTGCTGGCATGTTGCAGGAGTCGCCCTCATGGGTCATTCATCAGCCTCCTCCCGGGAGCCCTCCGAGTTCCGAGCTTCCCAGGTGCCGGGTCCCTCTGCCCCGGTGGACTGCGGCCCTTTGCTGCCCTTGAGTCCCCCGTTGTGTCCGGCCAGCGTCTATGGCAGCCACAGCATCGACCAGGTGGAAGCGGTGCTGGCGGGAGAAGTGCCGGGGATGGTCTATAGCCGCCTGCAGCACCCCAACGCCGTGCAGCTGGCCCGAGCCTGCGCCACGCTGCACCGGGCAGCCGAAGCCGTGGTCACTAGCTCCGGCATGGCCGCCCTGGCCCTGGTGGCCCTGGCCCTGGGCTCTCCGGGGCAGGCCTTGGCCGCCGCGCGGTTCCTCTACGGCCACACCAGCGTGTTGCTGGAAGAGCAGCTTGCCCGCTGGGGAGTGCCCGTACTGCGATTCGATCCGGCCCGGGAAGAAGAACTCGAAGCGGTGCTCCAGCAACGGCCCGGCATGCTCTGGGTGGAAACGATCTCCAACCCGCAACTTCAGGTGGTCGATCTGGCTCACCTGGCCCGGCAGTGCCGCCAGGGGGATGTGCTGCTGGTGGTGGACAACACGTTTGCCTCGCCGCATGTGTGTCGGCCCCTGGAACTTGGGGCCGACCTGGTGGTGGAAAGCCTGACCAAGGTGCTCTCCGGCCACAGCGACGTGATGCTGGGGGTGGTCTGCGCGCGGGATGCCCAGCTGGGACGGCAACTGCTGCAGGCTTGTGCCCTTTGGGGCTGGACCCCTTCGCCGTGGGACTGTTGGCTCACCTTGCGGGGGATGGCCACGGCCGAGCTTCGCATCCGGCAAGCCTGCCACAACGCACTGTTGCTGGCCCGCCGGCTGGCCCAGGCCGAATGCGTCCGCCGGGTCCACTACCCGGCCCTGGAAGGCGATCCGGCCCGCCGGCTGGTGCAAACCCAATTCCAGGATGGCCGTGGCGGGCACATGGTCACGTGCACGTTTGCCGGGGGGCGGGAGCAAGCGCAGCGATTCCTCGACGCGGCCGGGCTGCTGGTGGTCCCTTCGCTGGGCGATGTGCACACCACAGTTTCGCACCCGGCCACCAGCAGCCACCGGCAGTTCTCGCCCCAACAGCGGCGCAGCTGGGGGATCGAAGAGGGCACGTTGCGGTTTTCCGTGGGCGTGGAGCCTTCGGAAGAGTTGTTGGTCCGAGTACACCGGGGACTGCAAGCCGCCTCGGGCCGGTAGGTCGGCGGCTCCTCTTGCTTGCGTTGGCCAGCGGTCGTGGGCTAGACTGCAAGCTGGTGCAAGCGCCCTGGGCGGCGGGAAGTTGCCGAGGGACTCTTGCGGGGGCAATCCATCGGGCAAGAGGAGAGCCGGAGGCACAGGTCGATGAGTTCCGACTCCTCGGTGCAAGACACTTCCCAACTGGCTTCACAAGCGCACACTCCACGTGCCTCGGTGGAAGAGGGCGGGGTGACGTTCTGGCTAGACGGGGAAGTGCTGGCTTGTGCCTGCCCGGATTGCGGCTCCCCCATGTCCATCCGGCTCTGGTTGCTGGTGGCCGACTGCTGGCGATGCGGGGCGAGCCTGGAGCTGACCGAAGAGCAGGAGCGGGCCGTGCAGCGGCTGCTGGACCAGGCCCGGCAAGCTGCCCCGGCCCCGGAAAAAAAACACCCCGCCACGCAACCCACTCCCCCCAGCCCCCGGCCGGAACCGCCACGGCAAAAAAAGCCCGCGCCGCAGCCGGTTCCGATTCCCGAGGGCAAGCCCCTTCCCCGGCGGCAGCAAAGCCCGTGGAAAGACCCCGTGGTACGCCCCCGGCCGGCTCGGCCTTCGGCCCCCCGGCGCCCGCAAAGGCAAGAAGACTCCACGGCCCGGCTCCGCCGCCTGCTGGGCGATCTGCAAGCCTGGCTCATTAGCGCCCTGCTGCACATGGTGTTGCTCATTCTGTTGGCCTGCCTGCTGGTGAACGAGGAGCCGGCCGGGCCGCGGCTGCTGGTGCTGGCCACCCGCGTGGGTCCTGAGGACCTGGAAGGGGGACACAAGGATCCGCCGCAGCCGGACCCGGTGGAGTTCGAAGATGCCGGGGCTCCCGAGCCGGAAAAGCCCCCCGAGGTGCCCGAGCCCCCCCAAATCGAAGAAGAAAAACCCGACGAACCCCCCTTGCCCAAGGGAGAACCGCCCGGGGAAAAAGAACCGGAATTGCCGCCTGTGGTGGGCAGTCCGGTTTCGGGTGGAACGGGCCGCTCCTTGTACGCCGGAAGGCGGCCCGAAGCCCGAGCCTACCTGGTCCGGCAGGAAGGAGGCACCATCGAAACCGAGGCGGCCGTGGCCCGAGGCTTGGAGTGGTTGGCTCGCCACCAAAGCCCCGACGGACGCTGGAGCCTGCACCGTTTCCATCTCACCCGCGGCTGCCGCCGACGCTGCTCCCACCCCGGCACCAACTCCGACGTGGCAGGCACCGCCCTGGGACTGCTGCCGTTCCTGGGAGCCGGGCAGACGCACCGCTCGGGCAAGTACCGCCGCCATGTGCTGCGGGGCGTGCAATGGCTCCTGGCCCACCAGCGACCCGACGGGGCGTTCCGGCCAATGGGTACCGGGCAGATGTATTCCCACGGGCTGGCCGCCATTGCCGTGTGCGAGTTGTACGGGCTGACGCAGGATTCCCGACTCCGTCTGCCGGCCCAGAAAGCCGTGGACTATATCGTTCAGGCCCAGCACTCCCAGGGTGGCTGGCGCTATCTGCCCGGACAAGCCGGCGATACCAGCGTGACCGGCTGGCAACTGATGGCCCTGCGCAGCGCCCAGGTGGCCGGGCTGCGCGTGCCGCAGTCGGTGTTTGATCGGGCCAATCGCTTCCTGGACCGGTGCCAGACCAACTCGCTGGGGAGCCTTTATTCCTACATGCCTCATGGCGGAGTCCGCGTGGCCCTCACGGCCGAGTCGCTACTTTGCCGCATGTATTCCGGCTGGACCCCGCGCCACGCCGCCCTGCGCGAAGGCTGCCTGTGGCTGCTGGCCGAGCATCCCCCCCAAGCCCGCAAAACCGACATGTATTACTGGTACTACGCCACCCAAGTGATGCACCACATGGGCTCGCCCTACTGGCCGGAGTGGAACGAGCAGATGCGGGAAATCCTGGTCCGCACCCAGGAAACCCGCGGCCATGCCGCCGGAAGCTG
>JALSGI010000140.1 GCA_026982835.1 Planctomycetota bacterium
GCGGCTTGCCGGCTGCGTGTGAGTTTTGTGAGTTAGATAATTGACGCAGGTGCTTGTTTCTGGTCTCTGTGTTTCTCCCCCCGCTTGCGCGGGGGGCTCTTGAAGCCTCCGAGTTCTCAAGCCGCCATCAATTCGGCGGTTTGCGACAGCACCTACCCACCTGTCTCCCCCGGCGGCGGAGCCGGAAAAATCCCCCCCCGGGGTGAACCATCTGCCCGTCCCAGGCGACCAAGTTTGAGGAAACCGAGCGGAAAAGGTGCGGATTTTCCTGCTGAAACTGTGTACACTAAAGGGTGTTCCTTGGCAGCTTCGGCTGCCGGAGGCACAGCAGGCAAAAATCCGCCTTCCCTCCGAAAAAGCGCAACGGCCGTGTCGCTGGACCTGGAACAACTCGTGCAGGAGCACTTGCCCCGGCTGTATCGGGCGGCGCTGCTTCTGTGCGGTGACCCTTGGGAAGCCGACGATCTGGCCCAGGAAGTATTCCTGGTGGCCGTGAGGGACCCGCAGCGTTTCCAGGGTCGTAGCGCCCCTTACACGTGGCTATACGGCATCCTGCTGAACCTGTGCCGCCGCCGGCACCGCAAGGTGCGCCTGCACCGCCGCAAGCTGCGCCTGCTGCGCAAGCAGCAACAAACGCACGTGCCCGCTGTGACCACAGCCCGACTGGAACACCAGGAGCTGCAAGGTTCGCTTTGGGCCTTGGTGGCCCGGCTCCCCCAAGCCCAACGCGAGGCGGTGGTCTTGCGATTCGGAGAGCAACTGAAGTACGAAGAGATTGCCCAGATCATGCAGTGTCCGGTCGGCACGGTCAAATCGCGGCTTTACCATGCCCTGCGGACCCTGCGCGGCTGGATGGAGCAGCAAGCAAGCGACAAGCCCCCGGGCCAGTTACCAGGAGAACAGTCCCGTGCCGTTTAACACCAAGCATCGCCAATCCCCGACCGAGGCAACTCGGCTGGAGGCGGAGCTGGAGCAGCTGGAGGCCGAACTGGGCGAGCGGCTCGTTCAGGAGGCCGAAGAGATGGCCCAGCGCTTTCCGCCCGATGCGCAACGGGTACTCTCTGGGCTGGGGCTGGCATTGGCTCGGGAAGCTCCGCTGCCGCGGCGCCGACCGGTTCGCTGGGTCTGGGTGGCGGCTGCTTCCCTGCTGATGGCCATCGCGGCGGGAAGCTGGCTGCTGGCTCCTGTTCCGCGAGGTGCGAATTCCTCGCTGGCCCAACGGCAAGGACAGTCGGCCCTGCCCGTTGCCTCCTCAGGCCAGGGAGAGCTGCCGCCGGAAGAGCCTTCCGCCACGCCCATCCCGGCTCCCGAGGTCCTTCAAGAAGGAGAAGCCCCCGCCTGGCTGCCCTCTTCCGAAGAGTTGGAAGGAATCGCCGACTTGGAGCAACCCGGTTTTGCCCTGGGGATTTGAAACCATGTGCCCGCGCGTGCCCATGCTGAGCGGGTTCTGCCTGGCGGTGTTGCTGTGGCTGGGCATCGCCACACCGCCTCCGTCCCTTGCGCAGCAGGAGCTTTCGCCGCCGCAGCTGGCTAAGCTCCTGGCTCAAACGACGCTGACGCTTCGAGCCTCGGAAGCCCCCGCCGGGGAAGAGCAGCCCCAGGTGGTGGTCTTTTCCGGCGTTTCGCTGGGCCGGGGGCTGGCCGTGACATTCTACTGGCCCCGGCAGGACAAGCCCCTGCGGGTCACTCTCACCGGGGGCGGCCAGGCCCAGGCCACCGTGGAGGTGTGGGACCAATACTCCGGGCTGTGCCTGCTGAAGCTCAGCCGGGACGATGTGCCCGGGATTGCCGTTTCCCGGGAAGAAGTGGTGCCCGGGCAGCGCGTCTATTCCGGGGCGGCTTCCGGGGTGCATCCTCCGGTGATTTCGGCGGGGATCGTGGGCGGAGTGAACCGGGTGCTCAGCGGCTCGGGGCTGCCGCCGCTGCTGCAGTGCGACCTGCGCACCGGCGACACCTCGACCGGGGCAGCCGTAATCGATACCCAAGGCCGCCTGCTGGGCGTGCTGGCCGTGGTGGACGACCGCCCCGGGGCGAATAGCTGGGCCTGGGCAGTGCCGGCTTCGCACGTCCAGCGGCTGCTGCGAGCCCGCGTGCCGGGCAAAAAAGTGGTGCTCAAGCGCCGCCGGCCCCAGTTGGGCTGCGTGATGCAACGCGGGCCCGGGGGCGAAGTGGTCGTGCAGCGCGTCTGGCCCCGCGGGCCGGCCGAGCGGGCCGGGCTGCGCGTGGGAGATCAAGTGGTGGCGGCCGACGGCGTGCCGGTCCGCAGCGTCTATCAGGTGGTCAGCCAGGTGCTGCGGCGGCAGCCGGGCGACCGCATCGTGCTTACCATCCGCCGCCAGGGCAAGCAAAAGGAAGTGTCGATCACCCTGGGCGGCGGGCAGGTGGTGGAACCGGCCCGCTGGACTCAGGCCTTGCAGCAGTCGCCGCGGCAGTTGCGCATCGGCACCCTAGGGCGGCAGATCTACCAGATTCAGCGACGGGGCACTGTGGCTGGGGAAGAAGACACACTGCCGCCGGAAGCCCGCCTGTTCGCCGAACAAGCCAAGCGATTTGCCGCCTACATCGAGACCCTGCGTAAGGAGCTGCGCCAGCGCGACGAGCAGATCCGCCGCCAGCAGCAGCAGATCGAACAACTCCAGCGGCAACTGGAACAGCTCCAGCGGCAAAGTTCGCGGAAGTAGGCCGCCAACCGCGGGCTAACGCCCGCGGCTCGCCATCCCTCCAAGCCCCCAAGCCTCCACGCCTCCAAGCCCCCGGAGCGGAAGCTCCGGCGCAAGGCGCAAGCTGCACGTCGCAAGCCGATTCCGTCTCTCCCCCCGCTTACGCGGGGGGCTCTTGGGCTCGCCAACCGCGGGCTAACGCCCGCGGCTCGCCGCCCCCCAAGCCTCCACGCCTCCAAGCCCCCGGAGCGGAAGCTCCGCCTCAAGACCCAAGACCCACGACCCAAGACCTCCCCCTTGGCTTTCGCGGCGGCGGAAGTAGAATCGTGCGGAAGCGGTTCCGGGTTCTCTGGCTCCCCCTGCTGCGCGAGATCGCCATGACGCTGCGCACGGCCAAACTGGCCCTGGAAGACGGCACGGTCTATACCGGAGTGAGCCTGGGCGCCACCGGCGAGGTGAGCGGCGAGGTGGTGTTCAACACCTCCATGACTGGCTACCAGGAAATCCTCACCGACCCCAGCTACCGCGGCCAGATCGTCACCATGACCTATCCCGAGATCGGCAACTACGGGGTCAACTCCCAGGACGTGGAAAGCGACCGCATCTATCTATCGGGGTTCGTGATGCGGGAATACAGCCGCCGGGCCAGCAACTACCGCTGCGAGGAGTCGCTGCACGAGTACCTGAAGCGGCACGGGATCGTGGGCCTGGCCGAAGTGGACACGCGGGCCCTGGTTCGCCGGATTCGTATCCACGGGGCCATGCGGGGCGTGCTTTCGACCGAGGACCTGGATGATGAGAGCCTGGTCCAAAAGGCCAAGGCGTGCCCGGGCCTGGTGGGCCGCGATCTGGTGCGGGAAGTGATGCCCCAGGCCGTGGAGCAATGGGACGAACCCCTTGCCCCGCTTGCCCGGCAAAGCTACCCGCCGCGGGCTGAAACCCCGACGGCGGACCGGTTCCACGTGGTGGCCATGAACTTCGGCATGAAGTGGAACATCGCCCGCTGGCTGCGGCAAAGCGGCTGCCGGGTCACGGTGGTGCCGGGCGATCTGGGAGCCGAGGAGATTCTGCAACTGAACCCCGACGGGGTGTTTCTTTCCAACGGCCCCGGCGACCCCGAGCCGGTTGGCTATGCCATCGAAACCATTCGGCGGTTGCTGGGCCGGGTGCCCATCTTCGGCATTTGCTTGGGTCACCAGTTGCTTTCGCTGGCCTGCGGGGCGCGGACGTTCAAGCTGAAGTTCGGCCACCGCGGGGCCAACCAGCCGGTGCTCAACCACCGCACCGGGCGTGTCGAGATCACTGCGCAAAACCACGGCTTTGCCGTCGAGGCTGACACGCTGCCCGAGGAGCTGGAAGTCACCCACATCAATCTCAACGACCAGACGATCGAAGGGGTGCGGCACCGGCACCTGCCGGCCTTCAGCGTGCAGTATCACCCGGAGGCGTCAGCCGGGCCGCACGACAGCAGCTACTTGTTCCAGGACTTCGTCGAGCTGATGGAACAAAATCGCGGGTCAGCCACGGAGTCATAAAGGCTTTGGGAACTCTCCCCCGCCGGGAGCGCTAGCTCCCGAAGTGGAGGGAAAAACCGCCCGTGGCGATGCAAAACAGCGGCAAGCTCTCGGTTCCGGCGAACGGCTATCGCAAAAAGCCCACGAAGAAGCTGAACACCCGCGTATCGTCCGTGGGGGCCTTGGCCGCGGCCCAGGCAAAGTCCAACGCAATGGGGGCTCCCATGCCCGGCACGGCGATCCGCAAGCCCACCCCCGGGGCTACGCGGAAGTAGTCGGCGTCGATGCTGACGCTTTCTTCCACCGTGCCGAAATCCACGAACAGGACCATTCGCAGCCCGTCGTCGGCCGTGAGCGGGAACAGGTACTCCACTGAGCCTAGCAGCAGAAAGTCCCCGCCGACGGTGGTTCCCAGTTCCACGGGCGAAGCGCCGCGGAAGTCGAATCCCCGGATGGTGTTGTATCCCCCGGCGAAGAAGTGCTCGAAGACCGGGGTGTTTCGGCCGGTGATGCCCACCCGGCCGCGAACGCCCAGCACGTGGCGGCCCGACTGGTCCGGACGCTGATACAACAGGAAATACTTCCGCAAATCGGCCGTGAAGCGGGGATAATCGAACTGGCCCACCCCCTGCACGTAGCCGAGCTGGAACAGGTGTCCTTCGGTGGGCAGGAAGGCGTTGTCACGGGTGTCGTAAGCCAGGCCCAGCTCCAGCGTGAACAAGTCGGAATCGCCCAGCACGGCGGCCACTTGGGCCGGCGTAGGGGTGCGGGCCCGGAACAACTTGACACTCTCGCCGCGGAAACCGGCCGAGACGGACACGTCGGGACGGATCAGGTAGCCGAAAGTGATCGTGCCGCCCAGCCGCTGCTCGTCCCAGTCCTCGAATCGGCGGCTGTACAGGTAGCCGCTGGTGGAGAAGCTCACGGGGGTGTCGAACAGGTACGGCTCGCCGAAGCGGACCATGTAGCGCTGGA
>JALSGI010000141.1 GCA_026982835.1 Planctomycetota bacterium
CCCTGGGGGGAAAGCTTGTCCAGCACAGCGATCCGGACCATGGCGGCTTCTACTTTGGAAAGAGGCAACAGGGGCGGCTTACAGGGGCAAGTCCGTTTTGCGGCTCATCATACCACTTGCCCGGTGAAAGCAAACAGGGCCCGCGGGTCTTGGATCTTGGGCGAAGAGCCCCCCGCGTAAGCGGGGGGAGGGCTTGGAGGCGTGGAGGCTTGGGGGCTTGGAGGCGTGGGGGGATACAGAGCCCCGCACGTGAGTGCGGGGAGAACAGTGTATCGGCTTGCGGCGTGCGGCTTGCGGCGGTGCTTCCGCACCGGAGGTCTTGGGTCTTGGGTCTTGCGGTGGTGCTTCCGCACCGGTGTGAGAACAAACGTCAACTTGCATAACCAAGAGCCCCCCGCGGAAGCGGGGGGAGGCGGCCAGAATCGGCTTGCGGCTTGCGCCGTGCGCTGTTGCGTAGGAGCTTCCGCTCCGTAGTGAGAACAAACGCTAATTCTTGCAACCGGCGAGCCGCCAGCTTCAGCTGGGGGAGGGCGTGGAGGCTTGGAGGGATGGCGAGCCGCCGGCGGGGATTTTTCCGGCGCTTGTTCGGTAGGTAGCACGGCGGACATCAGCACATTGCTGCTTCGAGCGTACTATGCAAATTGAGACATAAAAAAGTGCTTTAGCTCCTGCCAAGTAATGACGTTTTACCTCCGGCTAGACAATATCTCTTTCAAACTTAACTTTCCATCGCTCTGAGCGCGGAATGTAGCTCCCCACAGCTCATCACCTTCGGTCAGCTTGTCACTGGGAAGCTCCTGGATGTCCAAAACACAAATAAACTTCCAGCACACGGTTTCTCCAAGATAGTTCTTATAGGAAACTTCTTCTTCTTTGCCCAGTAACAAGGCTTTTTCCCTGGCCGCCTCTTCGCTTTCCGCCCGGATCGCGCGCAATGAGAGTTCAACCGAAAAACCGTCTTGAGCTCCGTTTCCGACGGAGGACCTATAAACCAGACAAGTAACGAACCATTTTAACTTCTGTCTGGACATTTTCTAAATGGAAACCTTGTTTTCGCTAAGCATTCAGTTTCTCAAGAAAGGAAACTTAAACAAGATTATAACATTGCCTCTAGCTAAGCCGCAACGCGATACCTTGTTAGCCGTTGGTGGTACGCTGTTCGTCTCCGGCCGGCGGCTCGCCGCCTCCCCCCGCTTACGCGGGAGGCTCTTCGCCCAAGACCCACGACCCAAGACCCACGACCGCGCACGCCGCCCCCTACGCGGCTCGGCCGGCCAAGGGAGAAAGCAAACGCTGAGCCTGGAGCCTTTCCAGCAGCCGCCGGGTGCGAGCGGCGGCCCCCTGTTGCGAAAGCACCAACTGCTGCGCCCGGCGGCCCAGGGCTTGGGCCCAAGCAGGCTCTTCCAGGCAGCGGCGTACAAAGTCGGTCAGCTCCTGCTGGTTGCGGACCACGCAGGCCGCGTCGTGTTCCAGCAGCAACGCCACCACGTCGCGGAAGTTTTCGGTTCTGGGGCCGAAGCAGACCGCCGCCCCGTAGGCGGCCGGCTCGATCATGTTCTGCCCCCCCCGGCGGCCAAAGCTCCCGCCTACCAGAGCCACCTGGGCCGTGCCCCACCACGCCCCCAGCTCGCCCACGGTGTCCACCAGCAGCACCGGCGGCTGGGCGGCGGCCAGGGGGCGCTCCTGCAGTTGCAAGCGGGTGCGGCGCACCACGGGCACTTGTTGCTGTTTGAGCCAGCGGGCCACCGCGTCGAAGCGTTCCGGGTGCCGCGGCACCAACACCAGCCGCAGTTGCGGGCAGCGGGGGCGCAACTGCCGGTAGGTTTGCAACACCAGGTGTTCTTCTTCGGCCTGGGTGCTTCCGGCCAGAAGCACCACGTGGTCCGGGGCGATCCCGGCCAGGCGGCGCAGGGCCTGGGTTTGCCGGTTGCCCGGGTCGGTCTGCACTCCGTCGAACTTAAGCGACCCGGTCACATGGACCCGCTCCGCTGCAGCTCCCAGGCGACGGAAGCGCTGGGCGTAGGTTTCGCTCTGCGCGGCCACCAGTTGCACGCGCCCTAGCATCCGCCGCACCAGCGGGCCCAGCAACCGATAGCCGCGGAAACTGCGCGGGCTGAGCCGGGCGTTGATCACCGCCACGGGCGCGTTCCAGTGGGCCGCCTCGGCCAGCAGTTGCGGCCACAGCTCCAACTCCACCAGCACGAGCATCTGCGGCCGGATGCGGCAAAACGCTTCCCGCACCGCCCAGGAAAAATCCATCGGGCAGAAGAACACCTGCCAGTGGGGGAAGCGGCGTCGGGCCAGGTCGTAGCCGGCATCGGTGCTGGTGGAGAGGGCCACGTCCCACTGGGGCCAGTGCTGCTGCAGTTCAGCCGCCAGGGGCCGAAGCAGGTTTACTTCCCCGACGCTTACGGCGTGAAACCACACGCAGGGTCGGCCTCCGCCCCGCCGGGGCACGCGGCCCCAGAGACGCTCCGCCCAGCCGCGCCGGTAGCGCCCGTGGCGCAGGCGGCGGTAGAGCAGCCGCGGGCCGTAGGCCAGCAGGCCGGCGGCATAGACCGTGTCCAGCAACCACTTCACCGGGGGTTCTCCTGGGGGATGGCGCCAGTCGGTTTTAGTTATAGTTCCATTGGTTCTTGAGCGCGAGCCGCATCGTTGGGCATGCGGAGCGTATTTGTGTGGAGGAAACGCTTGTTCGTGTTTTCCCCCGGGGGCTTACGATCCTGGTTCGCTGTTGTTGGTCTTTCTCTTGCCTCGGAGCGGAAGCTCCCAGTCGCCGACGGCCGTGCCGTCCTCCGCCAGCTAAAGCTGGCGGCTCGCCGTTGTTGGTGCGAGTCGGCGTTTTTTCTTGTCTTGGCGAGCTCCCGGCTTTAGCCGCTCGGAGCCAGACAAACGCTTTTGTTTGTTTTTCTCCGGGGGCTGAGGGCGTGTTTAGCGTACTATCCATGATTTCGTGCTGGAGGAGTTCCCTTGCAAGCAAACGCCTAACAAAACCGGCACTCTTTTCCACCCCAGCGGCTCGGCGGGAGCCTCGCCCTCCCGGTCGTGCCAATCGACGCCTGTTCTTGCATCGGAGCGGAAGCTCCGGGAGGGCGAACCTCCTGGTGAGCCGCAGGTTCACCCTGCGCGTTGTTTTCTTCAAACACGTTTTGTTCCTGCCTCGGTGCGGAAGCACCGGCGCAACAGCGCAAGCCGCAGGACGCAAGCCGATGCGTTATTCCACCGTGACGCTCTTGGCCAGGTTGCGCGGCTTGTCCACATCGCAGCCGCGCAGCACCGCAATGTGATAGGCCAGCAGTTGCAACGGTACGGCCATCACCACCGGCTGGAGATACTCGACCACCTCGGGCACCTCGATCACCGCGTCGGCCAGGGCCGCTGCGCGCTGGTCCCCTTGGGTAACCACGGCGATGATGGGTCCGCCGCGGGCTTTGATCTCCTCCATGTTGGCCAGCACCTTGTCGTACACGTGGTCCTGCGGGATGAGAAACACGCTGGGGGTTTGTTCGTCCACCAGGGCGATGGGGCCGTGTTTCATTTCCGCCGCGGGGTAGCCTTCGGCGTGGACGTAGCTGATTTCCTTGAGCTTCAAGGCTCCTTCCAGGGCCACGGGGAACTGGTACTGCCGGCCCAGGTAGAGGAAATTGCGGCAGTGCTGGAATCGCCGGGCCACCTCTTGTACCACTTCGTCGCACTGGAGGGTCTGCTGCACGGCCACGGGCAGTTGGTGCAGGTGGCGAATGATCTCCAGCCCTTGGGTAAAGCTCAAGTCGCGCAGGCGGCCGAAGTACAGGGCCAGCATGGCCAGGGCCACGCACTGGCAGGTGAAGGCCTTGGTAGAGGCCACGCCGATCTCCGGACCGGCGTGCAGGTAGATGCCCCCGTCGGCCTCCTGGGCGATGCTGCTGCCCACCACGTTGCAGATGGCCAGGGTGGGATGCCCTTTGCGCTTGATCTCCCGCAGCGCGGCCAGCGTATCGGCCGTTTCGCCGCTTTGGGTGATGGCAAAAAGCAGCGTGCCCGGCTCCAGCGGCGGGTTGCGGTAGCGCAGCTCGCTGGCGTATTCCACTTCCACGGGCATGCGGGCCAGTTGTTCCAGCAGGTACTCGCCCACCAGCCCCGCGTGCCAGCTGGTGCCGCAACCGGTGATGACGATCCGCCGCACGGAGCGGAGCTGGGCCGGGGAGAGGTTCAGCCCGCCGAAGTGGGCCGAAGCCTCGTCGGTGTTCAGCCGCCCGCGCATCGTGTTGCGCAGGGCCTCGGGCTGCTCGTAGATTTCCTTGAGCATGTAGTGGGGATAAGGGCCGCGGTCCACGCACTCGGCGTCCAGCCCCAGGTGATGGACCGCCGGCGTGACGTGGCCGGTGTCGCGGTGGACGATCTGGAAGTGGTCCGGGGTGACCAGGGCCAGCTCGTGGTCGGCCAGAAAGACGATCTGCTGGGTCCAGCCGGCCAGCGAGGCGGCGTCGCTAGCCACAAAGTGCTCGCCTTGGCCGATGCCCACCACCAGGGGGCTGCCCCGTCGGGCGGCGATGAGCACCCCCGGCTGCCCGGCAAAGACCATCGCCAGCCCGAACGTACCGTGTAGCCGCACCAGCGCCTCCTGCACGGCGGCCAGCAGCCGCTGGTGCAGTTGATCGGACGGAAGGGGGTTTGCGGGCGGGTCGGCCAGGGCCAGGGCTTCCAGCTCCCGGGCCACCAGGTGGGCGATCACTTCCGAATCGGTGTCGGACTGGAACGGGTAGCCTTCCCCTTCCAGCAACGAGCGCAGCTCCTGGTAGTTTTCGATCACGCCGTTGTGGACCAGGGCCACCAGGCCCGATCCGCCCAGGTGCGGGTGGGCGTTGCGGTCCGTGGGGGCTCCGTGCGTGGCCCAGCGGGTGTGCCCCACACCGCAGCTGCCCACGGGCCGGTGTTGCACCAGCTTGCCGGCCAGGTGGTCGATCCGGCCGGTGGCTTTCACCATCTGGAGCTTGCCTTGCGGGTGCACGACGGCCACGCCGGCGCTGTCGTAGCCGCGGTATTCCAGGCGCCGCAGTCCTTGCAGCAGCACATCGGCTGCCGCCTGATGCCCCACATAGCCCACGATGCCGCACATGGGATGTCCTTATCCTTTGCCAGTG
>JALSGI010000142.1 GCA_026982835.1 Planctomycetota bacterium
GCAGCAGTGAGTTCCGTGGTTTTCGGATTCTACCGGGCAAAAGAGGACCAAACGGACTCCCTTTGCCGGAAAGTCGGTCCTGGCTGCGAATCGCCTGCCACAGGAAACACAACCGGGGATTCCTGCTGCAACTGGGCAAGCATCTGCTGAAGTGTTTCGGCCAGACGTTCCAACAGCGGATCTTCCTGCCGGGGGACACGTTGCGGGGACACCGGGATCGGATCGCCAATCTGCACCACCACGCGCCAGGGGCGCAGCGCCCGGGCCGTGTCGGTCATGTCCTCTTCCAGGCGCTGGGCCGTCTCCAGCACTCGCTCGGCCGAAGGGTATTCCTCGATGTAGCCCTTGGGGTACAGCGAGAGCTGTTGGGCCAGGTACAGGTGGGCCAGTTCCCGCCAGCGGCGGTTGCGTTCCTCGGGCGAAGCCGTGCCTTGCATCAGCGGGGGGGCGATGACGGCTCGCAGCCGCCGGGCACGGGCAATCACGTCCCCCTGGCGGCGACCGTTCAGGTAGCGCTGTTCCAGCGGGCGAAGCAGATGCTCCTGCAGGCGAAACATCCGCTCCGGTACGCTACCGGAAAAGACCCGCCCCCAGTGTTCCAGCTCCCGCAGCGAGAGCCACGCTTCGATGAGTCGCTCCAGGCGTTGCAGCGGGGGAAAGTGGTGCTGCCGGGGCCAGGAAAGCCGCTCTTCCAGCGAAGCCAGAATCTCCCGTAACGCCGCCTCGGCGTCGCCCTGGAAAAAGTACTTGATGGCCACGGGAAACAAGAGCACCTGGGCTCGGGGGGCGTTTCGGGCCAGGCGGGCAGCGGCCCGGCGAGCGACAAAGGTCACCCCGGGGCTGAGTCGGGCCAGCAGGTCGTTGTGCCGGGTGATGGCCCCCTCGGGAAAGATGACCACCGGTCCCTGGCCGGAGCACAGCAGCTGCTCGGCGGTGCGGATCGCCTGGCGGTCGGCCCCCTCGCGCAGCACGCTGAACGCCCCGCAACGGGGAAGCAACCAGCGGGCCAGGGGCGTCTGGTGGAACTGGTGCCAACTGGCCATGGTAAACAGGGGCCGCCCCACCCAGGGGTAAAGCGCCGCCACCACCATTGGATCGCAGGGCCGGGGGTGGTTGGGAGCCAGCAGCACGGGCTGTTTTCCCTCGGCGGCTTCCCGCAAGGGCTGCCAGTTGCGCACCTCCAACTGGTGGATTCCCCACTGGTGCCTCAGGTAAGGCTTCCACCAGGGTTTCAGCAACCGCGGCCAGAACCTGCCGGTCTTCGGCGGAATGAACCGGTAAGGCTTTTCCAGCACGATGGCCTGCATGGACGAGCATCTCCCCCAGCACGGGACGTGGCGGCCGCTTGCCTGCTTCTCCGGCGAGCCGCCTGAGGGCCTTGGCCTCCCGGACCGGCTTGCCGGCCCTTTCAAGCTCTCCGGTTGGATCGAAACTGTCAATGGGACTTGCCCCCCCGCCCCGGCATGTGGGGGCCAGGACACTTCCAGCGGCGAGAAACTTGCTTGCGGCTAACGGAAAAAACTTTCCTGGGCATCTTGATCCGTGGCGTCTCGAAGTGTGCTTGTGCTGCTTGGATTGTGACTTCTTGCTTCCCGGGAGAGGAACCATAGGCTAATGGAAAAAGCCCTCTGTCGGCTGCGGCAACCCGCGCATGCCGCGAACCGTGCCAGGAGAGCCTGCCCTCGATGAACCAAACGCCTTTGTCAAACGCCGCCGAGTCCTCTCCGGTCCAGGCTGCGCCGAGCAATCGTTTCCTGGGGGCCTGGGTGGTCGGCGCGCTGGTGGCCGCCAGCGGGTATGCCACCTTGCGTTACGTGGTGCTGGGGCCCGTTGCATGGCAACAGTTGCCGCTGTACGTGGCCAACAAGAGCTTTGCCTTGGCGGGCCTGGTGTTGCTGGTGGCGGCCCAGTGCTATCGGGCTCCGGCGGTGCGGCGCCGCTTGGGGTGTTGGGGAGCGGCGCTGGTGACGGCCCATCTGGCCGCCTCGGTCGTGTTGCTGCAACCGGGCTATTTTCCCGGCTGGTTCACCCCCCAGGGGCAGTTCACACCTGCAGCGGGCTTGGCCCTGCTCAGTGGAGTGCTGGCGGCGGTGGCTTTGGCCGCCCTGTGGCTAGTTTCGCTGCTGGGGCGTGAGGGCTCGGGCTCTTCGGGCGGATCGCTCCTGTTGGGCGGGGGTTCGCTGGTGCTGGGGCTTTCGGCCCTGCATCTGGTCAGCATGGGCGCAAGCGGCTGGCTGACCCCCTCCCGCTGGCACGGCTCCTTGCCGCCGATCACCTTGTTGGGCTTTTTGCTCGTGCTGGGGGCGCTGCTGTGGCGGGGGCTGCCAGCCCGGCTGCGCCGCCGGGGATAAGCACGCGTGCCGCACTGGGCTTTTTCTCCCCGGGACCTTACGAGAAAAATATAAGCGTGGTAGTTCGTGTCCGGGACCATCTCATACCCTCGCAACGAAAGCCCAAGCCCCGGCGATGAACGCCTTTGCGGGTTCCCGTGTCCAGAACGATGCTTTGGGAGAGGTCCAGCGGCCGCGGCTGCCGGAGCTGTGGCTGGGGCCGGTTCGCATCGGCTTTCCCGTGGTGCAGGCGGCCTTGAGCGGCTACAGCGACCTGGCCATGCGCGTCATCGCCCGGCGACTGGGGGCCTCGTATGCCCTGTGCGAGGTGGTGCTGGACCAGTTCGTGCTGCAGCGGAGCAACAAGGCCCGGCGGCTCTGGGCCCAGGTGGCCGAAGAAGAACATCCGGTGGGCGGGCAGTTGATGGGGGCCGAGCCGGAGCAGTTCGCCCAGGCGGCGCGGGAGCTGGTTCGGGCCGGATTCGACGTGGTGGACATCAACTTCGGCTGCCCGGTGAAAAAGGTACTGGGGCGTTGCCGTGGGGGCTACCACCTGGGACAGCCGGAGGTGGCCTTGGAGATCGTGGCCCGCGTCCGCGACGCCGTGCCGCCACAGGTGCCGGTGACGGTGAAGATGCGGCGGGGGATCGACGATTCGCCCGAGAGCGAGGAGAAGTTTTTTCGCATCCTGGATGGAGCGTTTGCCCTGGGGGTGGCCGCCGTTACGGTGCATGGCCGCACGGTCAAGCAGCGGTACGAGGGACCTGCATCTTGGGAGTTTTTGCGGAAGGTGAAGCAGCACGCGGGCCGGCGCACGGTGCTGGGAAGCGGCGACCTGTTCACTGCCCGAGACTGCCTGGAGATGATCCGCACCACAGGCGTGGACGGCGTGACGGTGGCCCGCGGGGCAATCGGCAACCCGTGGATCTTCCAGCAGGTGCGGGCCTTGGCCCGGGGCGAGCCGCTCCCCCCGCCACCCTCGCTGCACGAGCAGCGGCGGGTGATCCAGGAGCACTTTCGCCTGGCGGCCGGAATCTACGGTGCCAAGCACGCCTGCCGGCAGATGCGCAAGTTTTGCATCAAGTACAGCAAGCTCCACCCGGAGAGCGAAGCCGTGCGGCAGGCGTTCGTGGGGCTGAGCCGCCTGGAGGAGCTGCCGGGGATTCTGGAGCGTTTTTACGCGGAGGATCGCCCGGGCCGGTACCCGCCGGCCGGGCCGGAGCCCAACCACGGCCGCTGAACCGCAGCGCATGAGAAACCTCGGCCCTGCGTGGCCGAGGTCCAAACCGCGTGTTTCCTGCCGCTTCGATTTAGATGATCCCGCCGTGGGTGCGGTTGGGCTTCATGTGGCTAGGCTGATCCAACATCCAGATGCGTTCCCATTCGTCCAGAATGGTGCGCAGGTCTTCGGAGGTGAAGATCAGTTGGCGAGTGCGGCGGACCGGATCGCCTGAGTAAGCCGGAATGATGCAGCCGACCGCCGAACCGACCATCAGGCCCATCAGAACTGCCAGCAGGAGCTTTCGCATGGGCAAGTACCTCCGTGTCTCGCCGACCAGGGGCCTCTGGCAGAAGCTCACCTGGCAGGGGGCGGGCCGTGCATTCCCGCCAAGGTCCAAGGACGGAACCCCGTGAGGGCTCTGCGCAATGTAACGGTTGTGCTGTTGGTATGGATTTTCGGTCCTTGGCGGGGCTCAACTTGAAGGATTCTGCGAACCTGGCGGGGTGGCTGGAGAAGTTTCTCCCGGCCCTTCCTGCGAGGCTGCAGGCGGCGCCAGCGGTGAAGCCGGCGAAGGCGGCGCCGCCACGGGGCTAGAGGCAGGTTCGGTTCCCGGGGTGGGGGCAGCAGGACCCTCTTCGCCGGGAGGCTCTCCCAGCTGCAGCACTCGCTCTTCCATCTCCTTGCCCGGCTTGAAGGTCACCACGTACTTGGCCGGCACGGGTACCTTGTTGCCGGTTTTGGGGTTTCGGGCCTTGCGGGCTTTGCGGGCTTTGACCTTGAACACACCGAAATTGCGCAGCTCGATCCGTCCCTCTTCCACCAGCGTGTTGATGATCTCCTCGAAAGTGCGCTGCACGACCTCCTTGACCTTCAGCTGCGGCAGGCCTGTCTGCTCCGAAATGCGCTTGACGATGTCTTTTTTGGTCACGACTTGAGTCTCCTTGGCTTTCGGCCTGGCAGAAGCGCCGGCGCCCCAGATGGTCCAGCTCCGTCATGCGCCAACTGTAGGCACCGCAAGCACTAATGTCAAGCCAAAGTCCCTCTACGGGGCTCTGCGCCGGGACGCAACCGGCTGGAAAAAGAAGAACTTATACCCGAATCTTCGCCGCCTGCTGCAGAATCTCTTCCAGCGGCACCAGCTCCCCCTGCCCGCAGCCAGGGCACTGCTGGCAGGTCCGCTGCCAGTCCTCCTCGCGGCGGAGATTGGAAACCCAGAACGGCCAACTGCGGCACTGGCGGGGCCGCACCGGGTAGATGGTGCACTTGCGCCTCTGGGAGTCGAAAAACACGCAGTCCCCGTCGGGAAACTCAATCAGCGAACGCCGGATGCCCACTTTGCGGGTGTAATAGCGCTGGACTTCCTCCAGGGGCTCGCCCAGGTACTGGGCAATGGCCTCCAGCTCCTGCCGGTTCACCCACACGTAGCCCGGCTCTCCCGTGCAGCAATTGCCGCATTGGGTGCACTGGAAACGCAGCCCTTGAGCAAACCAGGGCTTTTCGGTTCCGAACAACTGCACCGCCAGCGAGGGCACCTCGGGCGTGGCGGGGGTCGAAGAGGAGTTTTGCAAAA
>JALSGI010000143.1 GCA_026982835.1 Planctomycetota bacterium
GCCGGTGATCACCTCGTCGGCAATCAGCAGCACCTGGTAGCGATTGCAGATTTGGCGGATGCGGGGCCAGTAGTCTTCCTGGGGGACGATCACCCCGGCGGCCCCCTGCACCGGCTCGCCCACGAACGCCGCCACGCGATCCGCCCCCAGGCGGAGGATCTCCTCCTCCAGCAAGTCGGCGGCCGCCTGGCCCGGCGTGCGGCGATCCTCCGGCCCTCGCGGCAGAAAGCGGAAGCGATACGGGTAGGGGCTCTCGATGTGGGAAAACTCCGGCACTGGGGGGCCGAACCAGTCCCAGTAGCCCGGGATGCCCGTGGCGCTCATCGCCCCCAGCGTGGTGCCATGATAGGCCCAGCGGCGGCTGATGATGTGCACCTTCTCCGGCTTGCCCTGCAATTTCCAGTAGTAGCGGGCGGTCTTGAAGGCCGCCTCGTTGGCCTCGGCTCCGCCGCTGGTGAAAAAGAAGCGATTGATGCTGGGATAGCACAACGGGGCCAGTTGCTCGGCCAGCTGCACACTCCAGGGATTGGTCGAACCGGCATAGCCGGAGGCATAGGCCAGGCGTTGCATTTGGCGGGCAGCCACCTGGGCCAGCTCCGCCCGTCCGTGACCCAGGATCACGTTCCACAGCCCTGAAAGAGCATCCAGGTACTCCCGGCCGTCGGCGTCCACCAGCACGGCCCCGTGGCCTTCGACCCAAACGTGCCCCTGCCGCTGCAAGGCCGGCTTGTGCAAGGAGTGGAGTTGATGCTGCTGGTCGCGGACAAGCCACTGGGAGCGATCTGGCTCCATGCGTTTTCCCTCCCTTGGGGGGTGCTTATACGATTTTTGTTATTGACAGGCAGGAAAAAATGAGTACTCTTTATATGACTAAGTTAACTAAAAAAGTAATGTTAAGCTAATGCTGTCAGAACGCTCGTTCCGATCTTGCCTTATAGCCGGAATGTTGCGATTGTGCCACCGCCTGGCAGGAGGTCCGGGCAGCACTGCCGGGCAAGCGGGACGATTCCGCCAGTTTGTAGGGGTCCTGCCATGACGCAACCTCAGATGCCCGACCTGGAGGCCGCCCGTCGCCGACGCTTGGAGCGCCGGCGTCAGCGAGCCCAACGGCCCGTCACCCACGAGGAAGTCCTCCGCCGCAATCTGGCCGAGCGGATCAAGCACGAAAAACTCCCTTACCACATCGACTTGGACCAGCTGGCCCAAACCTCCTACGAAGAAATCCACGAAGACGACATCCTGCGGCTCCACTGGTTCGGCCTCTATCACGACAAGCCCAAGGTGGGCCGATTTATGATGCGGGTGAAGATTCCCGGCGGGTATCTTACGCCCCAGCAGGCCCACACCATCGGCCAGGTGGCCGTGGATTTTGGTCGCAACCGCCTGGAGCTGACCACGCGGCAGGACCTTCAGATTCACGACATCCAGCTCCCTTCGGTGCCGGAGATTTTCCGGCGATTTGCGGCCGTGGGGCTGACCACCCGCGGTGCCTGCGGCGACGTGCTGCGTAACATCACCTCCTGCCCCGTGGCCGGAATCGCCCGGGAAGAGCTGTTCGACGTCTGGCCGCTCATCCATGCGGCCCAAGACCGCTTCTCCGGTAAAGACGAGTTCGGCAATCTGCCTCGCAAGCACAAGTGGACCATCGGCGCCTGTCCCTGGCACTGCAACGCCCCGGAAATCCACGACGTGGCCCTGCAAGGGGTGATCCAGGACGGGGAGCCGGGCTACGCGGTGTGGGTCGGCGGGGGGCTTTCCACCGTGCCCCGGGTGGCCCGGAGCCTCGGCGTGTTCGTCACCCACGACCAGGCCCTGGAGGTGCTGGAAGCCATTCTGCACATCTGGAGCAACGACCTGAAATACCGGCTCACGCGGGCCAAGGCCCGTTTCAAGTTCCTGGTGGACGATTACGGCGTGGAGGCCGTGCGGGAAAAAATCCAACAGCGGATCGGATACGCCCTGCCCCCACTGCAACAGGAACCCCAAGCCCAAGGACGAAACTCCCACCTGGGCGTGCATCCCCAAAAACAGCCCGGGCGAAACTACGTGGGATTTCCCGTGTTTCCAGGCCTCCTTTCCGGGGAGCAACTGATCCAGATCGCTGAAGTGGTGGAGCAAGTCGGCGGCGACATCCGCTTAAGCCGCGAGCAGAACCTCATCGTGGGCAACGTGCCCGAGCAACAAACCCAGCCGCTCCTCGCCCGCATGGCCCAAATCGGTCTCTCGCTGGAAGTCAACCCCTTGCGCGGGCAATCCATCGGCTGCACCGGCGACCCGTACTGCAACTACGCCGTGGGCGACACCAAGCCCAAGCTGGTCCAACTGGTCGAGGCCCTGGAAGAGCGTTTCGGCCGGGCCGTGGAGAAGCTGCACATCTACCTGGACGGCTGCCCGCACTCCTGCGGCCAGCACTGGGTGGGGGACATCGGCATCCAGGGCACCACGGCCAAAACGCCCGAGGGCAAAGTGCCCGCTTACGACATCCTCCTCCGCGGCGGCCTGGGGGCGCAGCCCGCGGTGGGCAAAGCCGTTGTGCGCCGCGTGCCGCACCATGCCCTGATCGATACGGTCATCCGCTTGGTGGACCACTACCTGAAACACCGCCAGGAGGGCGAATCGCTGCAGCAGTTCTTCACCCGGCTGGAGGATCCGCAGATTCAGGCCGTGGCCGCCGGCGGCCAGGCGTAGGGTCCTTGCCGAACTTGCCGACGACTCGCTCTTTCCGGCTTTCGCAGGAAGAAGAACAATGAGTACCGTCGAAAAATACGATCCCCAGGATCGACCGCAACCCCTTCATCTCTGGCAGGCCAACCGCAACCAGGGAGAACCAACGATGAGCCAGGCCGAAGTGGAACAAAACAACCAGCCCCGGGAGCTGATGGACGACTACGAGGCGGGGCACTGGGCCACCCACTTCGAGGACCGCGAGCCGGAAGAAGTGCTCGAATGGGCCTTGCAACGCTACCATCCCCGCATGGCCGTGGTCACCAGCCTCCAGGCCGAAACCCTGGTGCTGCTGGATATGGCCTGGCACATCAACCCCAACGTGCGGGTGATTACGGTCGATACGGGCCGGCTGCCCCAGGAAACCTACGAGCTGATCGACCGCATCCGCGACAAGTACGGCATCCAGGTGGAGGTGCTGTTCCCGGACACGCGGGTGGTGGAAGCGATGGTGCGCAAGCACGGGCCGAACCTGTTCTACAAAAGCGTACCGCTGCGGCTGCTGTGCTGCCACATCCGCAAGGTGATCCCGCTGCAACGGGCCCTGGAAGGGCTGGACGCCTGGGTGACCGGGCTACGGCGGGAGCAGTGGGCCACGCGGGTCAACATCCGCAAGGTGGAGCTGGACCACGACCACGGCGGCATCGTCAAGCTGAACCCCCTGGCCGACTGGACCAAGGAGGACGTGTGGAACTACATCCAGGAGTTCGACGTCCCCTACAACCCCCTGTACGAGAAAAACTACACCAGCATCGGCTGCGCCCCTTGCACTCGCCCCACCAAGCCGGGCGAAGACCCGCGGGCAGGCCGCTGGTGGTGGGAAACCGACGCCCCCAAGGAGTGCGGCATCCACTGCACCGTGGAAACCGGCAGCTTCGAGCACGAAGTCAAGGCCATTCTGGGCGAAGCCGGCGACATGGTTCACGAAGGCGGCTCGGGCATTTAGAGCCTATCCGAAAAATCCCTGCGTTCTCGGAAATAGTGAGGCTCGAACAATTTTTCGGATAGGCTCTTAGTCGGCATGCGGCGTGCGTCCTGCGCTTTTGTGTCGGTGCTTACGCACCGGGCAAGAAAAAACGTTTACATACCACCCGGCGAGCCGCCAGCTTCAGCTGGCGGAGAAGATCGACATGCGTTTTTTCTTGGCTCTCCGGGCGGCTAAAGCCGGGGGCTCGCCGAAGCAAGAACGAGCGTCGATTCTTGCTCGTCACGGCGAGCCGGGAGCGTCAGCTCCCGGAGGGCGAACCACATTCGCCGCTACTTTGAAATACCGCATGCTCGCCCAGGCGGCTTGCTGGAACCCGGCCCTTCCTTTACGATTCCCCGCCCATGCTTGCCGTCCCTCAACCCTTGAAAGAACCGCTGGCCGAGGAAGTGGCGGCTTTCCTGGGCCAGCTTCGCGGAGCCGAGGATCGCGTACTGTTCGGCCAGTTGCAAACGGCCATCGACCAGGGGGAGGTGCCGCCCGAGCTGGAAGAGGCCCTGGCCCGGCTGCTACGCATCTCCCTGGAAAGCGGCCGATTCGGGCGCCTCTACGGCCCGCATGCCGAAGCGGCCGCGCGGCGACTCTACCTGGCCACCGAGCCGGGACGGCAACTTCAGGCCCAAGTGGAGCAGATCAACCAGGCCCTGGCCGTGTGGCAGGGGCGGCCACTGCAAGCCGTGCAACTTCACGTCCGCGGCCCCGGCGCCTACACCCTGGAACTGGAAGGCCAGGGGGTGCGCACCGTGCTGGTGTTCGACGCCCAGGGGGTGCGACTGCAAGGGCTGGAAGCCTCATAGCGGCCGCAGAAAACCGGCTTGCACGGTCTTGGGTTGTGGGCGAGCCCCGAGCTTCAGCTCGGGGAGGCGTGGGGGCTTGGGGGCGTGGAGGCCTGGCGAGCCGCCGACTTCAGTCGGCGGAGAAAATCGGCATGCGTTTTTTCTTGGCTCTCCCTGGACTGAAGTCCGGGGCTCGCCACTGGTGCTTCCGCACCGGGCAGGAAAAAGCGTGTTTTGTGGAAAACAACGTACCTGGTGGACTTGCTTTGATTCTTGCAACGGCGAGCCGCCGGCGCCGGCCGGCGGTTGGCCAGCGTAGCATCGGCCACAAACGGTAGCAACCGCGTGCTGACGCACGCGGCTCGCCGGAAAAAATCAACTCTTTTGCTCTGGAGGCGCTTCGTCTTGTGCTGGCACGCTAAACACGTACAAAGCCCGGGGCTCGTCGATGAAAAACAAGCGCCGATTCTTGCACTGGGCAGCGAGCCGCCGACGTAAGCCGGCGGAGAACAGCGAGCCGGGGACGTAAGTCCCCGAAAGGCGGCAGGGCCGCCAGCCACTGGGAGCTGCCGCTCCACTGCAAGAAAACCAGAAAACAGCGAGCCGGGAGCGTCAGCTCCCGGAGACAATAAG
>JALSGI010000144.1 GCA_026982835.1 Planctomycetota bacterium
CAAGCTGGCTCGCGGGCTGCGGGTGCCGGTGGAAGAGTTGTTCCAGGCCCCGCCGCTGCTGGTGCAGCAGTCCCCGACGGCCGTTTCCCACCCCCTGATCCACCGCTTGCTCCAGGAGCGGCCGGACCTGTTCGACGGCTGGGAGCCGGGCGATTTCGCCCGACTGGAAGCCCTGTGCGAAGAACGCCAGGTGCAAGAGCCCGCCCAGGTGATCCCGCTGGCTACGTCGGTCAACCGGGCCCGGCAACTTTCCTCAGGCATTTTGCGCATCCTGGCCAGCAACTACGGATCGTTGTTCTTGCAGATCGTCAAGGCATTTCTGGCGGCGATGGACCGCGAGCGGTCGATGCTGAGTTGATCCCCCGCTGCGAGCCAGGAGCCAGGAAAACCCGCATCGCTTGCCCCCCGGCTACTGTTCGTCATAAAACGCCCCGGCGTAGATCGGGTTCAACTCCACGGCCCGCTGGTAATCCCCCAGCGCCTTTTCCTCTTCTCCCAGCAACCAGTGGGCTTTGCCCCGCTCGTAGTAGGCCAGGGCGTATCGGGGATGGAACCGCAGGGCCTCGGTGTAGTAGTCCACCGCGTCCTGGTACTCTCCCTGCTTCAAGGCGGCCATGGCCCGGTAGGCGTACGCCTTGGCGTCGGTAGGGGCCAGCTCGATGGCTTGGTCGAAATCCTTGGCCGCCCGGGCGTAATCGCCCAGGTGGGCGTAAATGATCCCCCGCTGCAAATAGGCCCGCGGGTTCTCCGGCACCAGCTCCACGGCCCGATCCAGGTCCTGGAGGGCTTGCCGGGCTTTTCCTTGGTTGAGTCGGGCCATGCCGCGGCTGATCCAGGCGGGGGCCAGCTGGGCGTCCATCCCGATGGCCCGATTTAGCACCTCCACGGCTCGCTCCAGCTTCCCTTGGCGACGCAGGGCCTCGCCCTGGATGGTGAGCAGCTCGGCGTCCTCCTGCTGGATGGCGATGGCCTGCTGCACGTCGTCCAGCGCTTCGGCGTTGTGGTTCAGCTTCAGGTGCAACGCCGCTCGCAGCCGGTACGCCTCGGCATAACGCGGATTCAGCTCCAAGGCCCGATTCAAGTCCTCCAGCGCCAATTGATGAGCGCCCTGGGCCACGTAGATGCGAGCCCGCACCAGGTATGCCTTCAACGCCTGGCGATGTCGCAGCAACCAGTTCAAATCCCCCAAGGCCTGGGAATACAGCCCCTTGGCTTCCAGGGCCATGGCCCGGGCCAGGCGGCAGCGGGGATCCTCGGGGGCCAGGCGGCAGGCGGTCTGGAGATCGTCCAGGGCCCGATCCGTCTGTTCCTGGTCCAAGGCCAGCAGCCCGCGGTGCAGATACACCTCGGCCGAGTCCGGCTGGAGGGCCAGCGCCTTGCGAAACGCCGCTTGCGATTTGTGCTTCTGGCCAACGTGGGCATAAGCCACCCCCAGCAGCTGCTGGGCCTTGGCCTGCTGTTTTCTTTGCTTGGCTTGTTCCAGCACCATCTGGAGTTGCTCGATGGCTTCTTCGGCTTGGTCGGTTTCCAGCAGGGCCTCGGCCAGCCAGAGCCGGACCTGCACCGGCTGCACTTGCTGCCGCAGCAAGCGGTGGCACTGCTGGACCGCCTCAGAGGCCCGATCCAGCGAAACAAGCAACCGCACCTGGTTCAGTCCGGCCTGCACGTGCGCAGGGTCCCGCTTCACCGCCTCGGCATAGTCGGCCAGGGCCGCTTCCAGCTCTTGCTGTCCTTCCAGGGCCTGAGCCCGCAGATAGTAAAGCTCGGCCGTCCGCAGCCCCTGGCTCTCCGCCTTGGTCAGCTCCTCCAGGGCCTGATCGTAGCGCTGCAAGGCCAACAACACCTGGGCCAGCAGCAAGCGGTCCTGGGCGTGCTGCTGTTTGCCGGCCAGCAGTCGGCGGCAGTCCTTGAGAGCTTCGGAGTAGGCTTTGAGTTGATAGTAAGCCTTGGCGCGTTGTCGGCGGGCTTGGTGATGGTTCGGTTGCTTTTGTAACACTGCGGAAAGTTCTTCGATGGCTTCGGTCCACTGCTGTGCCTGGGCCAGCGCTTCGGCGCGTTGCAAGCGGGCCGCCAGGTGGTTCGGCTGGAGTTTCAGCACGGCCGTCCAGTCGTCGATGGCCTGTTGCAGCCGATGCTGCCGCAAGGCGATCAAGGCTCGCTGGTGCAGCGCCTGCGGCCACTGCGGCCACAGCTTCAGCGCTTGCTCCACCGCGGCCAGGGCCTTGTCGTAGCGATTCTGCTGCGCCCAGGCCATCGAGGCATACAGCTGCGCCCAGGGGTCCTGAGCCCCGGCTTGCAACAACCCTTGCAACATCTGCAGGGCCTGCTGGGGCCGCCCCTGGTGAAGCGCCGTGGCCGCAGCTTGCAAGGCGATGGGCGAGCATCGGGGTGCCAGGCGGTGGGCCTGCTGGATGGCTTGCCAGCTCGCTTCCCCCTTGCCCTGTGATTGGTAAGCCAGCGCCAGCACCCCCGCCGGCAGGGCCAGCTTGGGATTTTGCTTTTGGGCCGCTTGGGCATCGGCCAGCGCTTGTTCCAGTTGGCCCAAACGCCAGTGGATCAGTCCCCGGTAGGCCCGGGCCAGCGCGCTTTGCGGCTCCAGCCGCACGACGACGTCGTACATGTCGCGGGCACTTTCCAGGTCGCCTTGCAGAAAACGCTGACGAGCCCGCTGGAGCAGTGTTCGGGAGGTGACCTCTTTCAGCCCGGGAAGTTGCTCCGGCAGCTCAAGACGCAGCG
The DNA here is from genome assembly GCA_026982835.1 of Planctomycetota bacterium. GTDB lineage: Bacteria > Planctomycetota > Planctomycetia > Pirellulales > S012-138 > S012-138. The sequence continues at coordinate 2,737 of JALSGI010000144.1, forward strand.
GCGGGGCCAGGTCCACGCGCTGGGAAACCGGCAGCGTAAAACGGGCCTCCTCGGCAGCCACTGCGGCCACGATCCGCGGCACGCCCGGCGTGGGGTCGAGCTTCCCAGATGTGGAAGACGGCTCACGGATGGAAACCTCCAACGGCCGGGAAGGCTTACCCTGCGGCTGCTGCGCCTCGATCCGCTTCGCCACTCCCGGCTTGCGCCGCCGACTGGATGCCACCGCCGACCCGGCAAGCGAAGCTGCGCCCTTTTCCCGGGCGGCTTTGGTTGGGCGGGCGGGGGGGACCTGGAGGGTTTCTGCGATGGCGGACCGCGGCTTTGCAGGGGAATCCACCAACTGCATCCGTACCGGCTTGGGCTGCCGGGACTGTTGCGGGCTGCGGGGCACCGAGGGCGAAGCTGCCACGGGCAGATGGCTCGGCCCGACAGGTTGCTTTCCGGAGGAGATTTTCAAGCGAGCCACCGGCTCTTCGGCCACAGCGGGCTTGCTTGCTGGAGCCTGCTGTCGGGAAGACGCCCCCGGGGAGGGACTTCCGGCCAAGCGCATCCGGCGGCGGGAACTCCCCCTCGGCGAGGTCGGAGTTTCTTGCGGATCGGAGTTCGGGGCCGGGGAACTCACCCTTTGGGATCGGCCCGGACCGGAGGACGATTTCGAATCGTGGATCACCAGCCGGATCGACCGCTGCGGCGCTTCCCCTTGGGAGCTGTTCCCCGGCAGCTGCGTCGGCGTATTGGCCTGGGCTGTTTTCCCGGGGCCGGGCTTCGAGGAGGGCCCAACAAACGGATTGCGAACCACCTGCGCGGGGTTGCTTGCAGCCTTGGGAATCGCCCGCACCTTGGGCAACGCCTGCTTGGCCAGAGCCTGTTGCTGCCGCGGGACGGCGGCGGGACTCTCCACCTGGGGAGTTGCCGGTTCCGGAGTCGGCTTCGGCTCCCGGACCTGGAGCACCCTCAGAGACTTCGCCTGGCCCTTCGCTCTGCGGGTCGAGGGGGCCGGTTCCGGATTGAGAACCCACCGGGGTGTGGCCCCTTGGGTGCCCTCTTCTCCCAGCAGGGCGATCCGCTCCGGGAGCTGAGTCCCCCGCCAGCGAGCCAGCAGCCAATGTTCCTGCTCGGATCGGGCCAGGGAGTTCTGGGTGGTCAAAGCCTGGTCGAAGCGTCCCGCGGCGGCTTGAGCCAGCGCCAGCAATTGCTGCAATTGCTGATCCCAGGGAGCCAGCAGCAATCCCTGCTGTGCTTCCCGGGCGGCCGAGGTGGGCTTGCCCAGGCCAAGCAACGCTGCGGCCCGCAGCCGCCGGGCTTCGGCCAGCTGATCGTCTCGGCGGAGGGCTTCGGCGGCATCGCGGAGGGCTTTTCGCGGCTTGCCCAGCTCCAGGTAGATCCTGGCCCGATCCAGATAGCCCCGGGCCAGCTGCGGCTGCAGTCGCACCACCTGGTGGAAATCGGCCAGGGCCTGTTTCAACTTGCCTTGCCGGTAGCGGATCAACCCGCGGTTGCCGTAGGCCTCGGCCAACTGCGGGTCCAGGGCGATGGCCATCTCCAGGTCCCGCAGTGCCCGGGCGAACTGTCCCAACTGAGCGTACGCCTTGCCCCGCATGGCGTACAGCATCGCCTCGGCCGGTCGTTGGCGGATGCGGCGATCCAACTGGCCAATGATCCGGCGGAGCTGTTCGGGGGTCAGCGATTCGTGGCGATCAGGGGTCAACGAGGGATCGCCTGCGGTTTTTTTCCCGGGGGCGGAATAAAGCGTATTGCCCGCCGGTGGCTTGCCAGGGTGCGGAGCCTTCGCCGCCAAGCCAGAAACGTCCTTTGGAGTAGGGCGGACCTGTTGCACGCCCGCGGCGGGTTTCCCGGCTCCGGGGGCAGGAGAGGGGGTTTTGTCCGGTTGGGCTGCGCCGGGGCTGCCGGTGGCGCTCCCCCGATGCGATTCCCAGGCACGCCGCGGCCGGCGCCCCCGAGGAGAGCGAAACCTGCGATGCTTGCCCTGCGGATCGGTGCTGCCCCGTCGCACCCGGCTGCCGGTGCTCTTTTGAAGCACCTGGTCCAACACCCGGCGCGAGTTTTCCAACAGTTGCTGGATGGGGGAGCCCTGGCCGGGCTGCTGGGTCGGTTGGCCCCCCACGCCGGCTACTTCCGGCCCGAGGGCAGGCCCTTGCGAAGATGGGATCACCCGCAGGATTGACCGCGCGCTGTGTTCCCTCCCCCTGGAATCGCTGGCTGCTTGCTCGCTTTCCTGGGGGGACTCGGCCCGGGAAGAAGGCGGAGGATCGAACAGGTGCGCCTCCGGGATGGCGATCAATCCCACCCCTGCAGCGGCTGCCAGGGTCAAGGGGATCAAGAACCTCATCGACGGGTTCCTTGGCTCTAG
>JALSGI010000145.1 GCA_026982835.1 Planctomycetota bacterium
GCTTCGGGAGCAAGAGCAGCCACTGGCCGCCGAATTGGCCAACCATTTGCGCCCCTTTGGCGTTTCGGCAACCGTTTGGGGTTCGGCTTTGCAAACGGCCCAGAAAACGCTCCACCTGCTGCACTTCGTGCAACAATGGACCGCCCTGGAACAAAAATGGCCCGAGGCCCAACGACTCGGCCAGGCACTGCGCAGCTCCGAAGTGGCCCAGCGACTCCGCTCCTGGCGCGGGCTGTTCGAAGCCACGATCGAGCGGTGCGTGTTGCTGGAAAAACTGCAAGGGCTGCTTGCCCCGGCAGAAAAGTTCTTCCAGGAAGCCGAGCTTGCTCGGGCCAAGGCTCTCGTGCTGCACCAGGGGGACCTTTCCGCCTGGATCGACCAGGTGCAGCAGGGGGTTTACCATCTTCGGGACCTGGAACAGCTCCAGCAAGCCATGGACCGCTGGGTGGTTCAAGGACAGCAGGACTCCCTGGAATCGCTTGTGCTGAAAATTCTGGTCGATGCACCATCCTGGCGGCAACTGGCTTCCCAAAGCCAGCAGAACCCTCTGCAGATGGAAGTGACGACCTTTGGCCGCTGGTGGGCGGCCGTCGTGGAGCACACGGCCCTGGTTGCCTGGGAGGAGCACCTGCTCCAGCGCCACCCGGAGATCCAAAACTACGACGCCACCGATTACAAAAACGACGTGGACCACCTGCGAGAACTGGTAAAGCAAAAGCAAGAAACGGAACCGCAAACAATCCTCCGCCGTTGGCAGGAGATTCAACGCCCCGTGCGAGGCAAGCACTGGGAGCAAGTTTTCCAAGTGCGCAGCTCTCGCAAACGCCGCGCCCCCCGCACCCGCGAGGCGGTCCATCATGGAATCCAGCAAGGCCTGCTAAAGCTGAAGCCCTGCTGGCTGGTCAACCCGGAAGTGGCAGCCCAGGTGTTCCCCCTGCACCCCGGGCTGTTCGACCTGGTCATCTTCGACGAAGCCTCCCAGTGCCCGCTGGAACAAGCTCTGCCGGCCATTTTTCGCGGCAAGCAGGTGGTGGTGGCTGGGGATGAAAAGCAACTCCCCCCTACCCGGTTCTTCCAGTCCCGCGAGGATTGGGACGACGAAGAAGAGGCCGCCTCCGAGGAGCTCACCGCCGAGCAGCTTCGGGAACAATTCCGCCGCGACGCGGTGTTCCACGCCGAAGACCTGCTCCAGGCGGCCATCGCCAGCTACGAGGAAGCGTGGCTAAAGATCCACTACCGCAGCGATCATCCGGCCTTGATCGAGTTCAGCAACCGCGTTTTCTACGAAGGGCGACTGGAAGCCCCACCCTCATGCCGGGGCTGGCACGACGGGCAGGTGCCGCTGGAGTTCATCGAGGCCGGCGGGGTTTATGAGAACCGTACCAACCGCCGCGAGGCCGAAATCGTCGTCGATCTGCTGGCCCGCTGGTGGCTGGAACACTCCCCGGTGCCCACCATCGGCGTGGTTACCTTCAACTTGGAGCAACGCGACTTGATCGAGGACTTGATCCTCCAGCGGTGCTACAAAGACAGCCGGTTCGAGGCCGCCTACGAGCGAGAACGGAACCGCCGCGACGGGGAGCAGGACGTGGGCTTTTTCGTCAAGAACCTGGAGAACGTCCAGGGGGATGAGCGGGAGCTGATTATCTTCAGCACCACCTTCGGGCCCGATGCCCAAGGTGCGTTCCGCCGCTACTTCGGCCCGGTGGGGGCGCACGGGGGCCAGCGGCGGCTCAACGTGGCCATCACGCGGGCCAAGCGGCGGATCGTGGTGGTGTGCAGCATGCCGTTGGAACAAATCGCCGAGCCGGACCCTGCTCCCTCGGCCGAAGCACTCACTCCCCGGCAATGCCTGCAATACTACCTGCAATATGTGCAAATGCTCAGCCAGGGCCAAATCGACCAGGCCCGGCAGATGCTCCAGCGGCTCTGTCGCCGCGCGCCGGCCTGGGGGCAAGGGGAGCCGGAGTCCCCGCTGGAAGAAGAAGTGCTCCAAGAGCTGCAAAAACGCGGCTTTCTGGTCGATTGCCAGGTGGGGGATGTGGGTTTTCGGATCGACCTGGCCGTGCGGCATCCGGAGCCGGGCCGGGGGTACGTGCTGGGGGTGGAATGCGACGGGGCCAGCTATCACAGCTCCCTTTCGGCCCGGCTGCGCGACGTGTGGCGGGAAGACATTCTCCGCGGCCGAGGGTGGAAGCTTTACCGGGTGTGGAGCACCCGCTGGTGGAATGATCGGGCAGGGGAGTTGGACCGACTGCTGCGGGCCATCGAACAAGCAATCCGCGACTCAAAGTAGCGATTCGCCGCTGCTTCGGTTTTGCTCCGTCTCGGCGGGCCAGAGCAAACGCGAAGATCACACGGCGAGCCGGGAGCGTAAGGAAGGGACGAGACTTGAGGGCTTGGAGGCGTGGAGGCTTGGGGGCTTGGAGGGATACAGAGTCCCGCACGTCAGTGTGTGGGTCTTGGGTCCTGGGTCTTGGGTCTTGAGGTGGTGCTGCCGCACCGGGGTGAGAACAAACGTCAACTTGCACAACCAAGAGCCCCCCGCGTAAGCGGGGGGAGCCGCGGGCGTAAGCCCGCGGTTGAGCGGCGAGCCGCCAGCTTCAGCTGGCGGAGAACGGCCAGCCGTCGACTTCAGTCGGCGGAGAAAATCGACACGCGTTTTTTCTTGGCTCTCCCCCGGGCTAAAGCCCGGGGCTCGCCAACCGCGTGCTCACGCACGCGGCTTGCCGGACAAAAAGCAACTCTTTTGCTCTGGAAACACTCCGTCTTATGCCAGCACGCGAAACACGTACAAAGCTCCCGGCTCGCTGTTCTCCGTTTTCTTGCAATGGAGCGGAACCTCCCAGTGGCTGACGGCCCTGCCGTCCTCCGCGGGCTTACGCTCCCGGCTCGCTGTTCTCCCCCCGCTGGCGCGGGGGGCTCTTGGTCCTCTGCCGGCCGAAGTCGCAGCAGCGGAGGTCAATCTTTTGAAGCAGCGGCCTCGGGCCAGTGTTTCGGCTCCAGCCGGGCCTGGTGGCACAGTTGGGCCAGCCAGGCGGCCGTGGGGGGATCGAAGCCGCAGACGCACACCACTTCCTTCCCCCGGCGGCGCAGCAGGCAGAACCACTTCTCATGCTGGAACGGGGCTTCCTGCACCTGGGGAAGCTCCTTCGGATCGACCCGCTCCGGCAGGCGGAGCCGCTGCCAGGGGCCGGGCCGGGGATGCAGCTTATAGCGCACGTAGTGCTGCCAGGCAAGGAAGAACTCCTGGGCGTCGGCCGCGGTGTCCCAGTGCGTGGCCAGCAGCAGCCCCAGGCGGCCGTCGGCGTGTTCCCAGACCACGTAGCGGTCGCCGTCCCAACCGGCGGCGGCCTGGTGGGCCGCAGGGGTGCGTCCCAGCAGTACCAGCAATTGGAACTCTCCCAGCACGTTGCGGCCCAGCTCACGCCATCCCTTGGGCACCGCGGCAATGTTTTGGGGCAGGATGATCTTCACCGGCACGTCGCGCCGGGGACCGCGGTATTTTTCCGGGTGGAGCACCTGCTCGGTGGAAAGCGGCGGGGCGGCGAAGCACTTGTTGACCGCCTTCCAGCCCCCGCGGCGCGTCTGATGCAACACAAAGACCAGCCCCTTGTGGTACGGGAACACCAAACCTTGCCGCATCAGTGGAGGAGCTTTCTTGTAGGCGGGACCACCGGCCAGGCCCAGGAAAGGAATCAGCAGGCCAAAGGTCAGGTCGGCCCGGAAGGGGGAAGTTTGCAGCACCTTCTCGGTCGATTCCCCTTCCAGGCGAGCCATCTCCTGCAACATCAGCAGCGTGGCGTCCCCTTCCACCAGAGCGTCGAAGGCCAAACTCATGTCATCGTCGTCATCGGGGATGCGCTGGTCCCAGCCCTTGAGGTCGAAGTGCTGATCCTGGAGGGCGTGGGTGAGTTCGTGGGCCAGGGTGGTCTTGGCGTCGTCTTTGTCGAAGGGCTCGTCGTTTTGCAGCAGACGGGCCAGGAACCCCTTGGGCTTTTTTTGCTCTTGTTGGGTTTCGACCACCAGCACCAACAGGCGATCGCGCGAGTTGTAGAATCCGCCCACTTCTTCGGAAAGCAACTGCTTGGTCAGCTCCACCAGGTCGAGCTGGCGGGGGGCGGCCCCCAGGGCCTTGAGACTGCGATCAAAGAAGTAAAGCTCCTGGGGCGTGTACTCTTTGCGGAACTCTCTTTCCAGATACTGCCGCACCTGGCGGCGGTTCATCAGCCGAGCTTGCACCGGGCGGCGAAAGGGAAGCTTGCGCAAACGGGGGACCAGGAGCTGGTAAGCCTGCTGGTAGTGCCGGAGGGCCTGTTCGTACCGGCCTTGGTCGGCCGCCTGGTCGCCGCGGCGAAGCAGCGCCTGGGCCGGATGCGGCTCACTCGCCGTAGTGATCCTGATGAGCCAGAGGAACAAACACCCCCACGCCCCGACTCCCCGTGCGGCCCAAGTGAACATGTGGCTTTCCTCCCCGGATCAACGCCGACTTGTAAAGCCCGTGGGTCCCCGGCCGCCGCGGCCTCACTTCGGCGGCAGGAATTCCAACTGGACCAGGAAGCGGTCCATTTCTTCCAGGGTTTGTTTGTAGTACGGATTGTTTCCTCCGCGACGGCGGAAGTTGAAGAACCCGTGCCCGGCCCCTTCGTACTTCTTCAACATACACCGATTGCCCGCCTTTTGCATCGCCTGGGCGAAAATTTCCACACTGCGGATCGGCACCACGCGATCCTCGCTGCCGTGCAGGATCAGCACCGGCAGCGGGTGCGCCCGCACGTGATGATAGGGGGAAACGCTTTGCGGATTCCCTTGAATCCGGCGGGCAAGTGCCGCGGCCAGCGCCGCCAGAGCAAAGCAGCAGCGTTTCATCTTCGGGGCTCCACTTTGGGGAAGAACGAATCTGTCTGGACAACCCAAGCGTTCCTGCCCCACATTGATATTTCAACACCGCAACCGCCCAAAAGTTTCCCGCCCTGGGGGCCGTGCATCATGCGAAGCGTTCTGTTGGTTGTGCCGTTGATCTTCGTGCTGGGTAGCGCCGGCTGTAGTGAGAGTTCCCGTTCGCTCAACGCACCCGACCCGGCGGCAGAATCTCCCGGCGGCAAG
>JALSGI010000146.1 GCA_026982835.1 Planctomycetota bacterium
TGTTCTTCCACCTGCCCGAGGACCTGCCCAAGGCCGTGCCGCACTTTGACGCTTCGGACCCCGAACACCGGCACGCCCTGGAGGTGGTCCCCGGCACGCTCATGTACCGCATCTACGGCGAGGGGGAGATCCGCGTCAACAGCTTCCACCACATGGCCGTGGACGAGCTGGCCCCTTGCTTCCGCGTCTCGGCCACGGCTCCGGACGGGGTGATCGAGGCCTACGAGAGCATCCTGCCGGATTGGATCGCTTTTGGCGTCCAGTTCCATCCCGAGGCCCTGTCCGCTTCGGCCCTGGATCGGCGCATCTTCGACGATTTCGTCGAGGCTATCGCCAAGCAGAAACAAGTGGCCCAGCCGGTGCTGCTCCGCCAGGCCGGGTAGGGGATCGCACGAAGTTGTGGACTTCCGGCGCCGGGAACTTCTGCCTGGAGATTCCCGGCGTTTTTTTGCCCGCGTTAGCGAGCAAGAACCGGCATTTGTGCTTGCCATGGCGAGCCACTGGCTTCAGCCAGCGGAGAAAAATAACGCAATGCATTTATCCGGCTCTCCCCGGGCTCCAAGCCCGGGGCTCGCCAACCGCGTGCTGACGCACGCGGCTCGCCGGACAAAAATCAACTCTTTTGCTCTGGAAACACTCCGTCTTGTGCTGTCACGCTAAACACGTACAAAGCTGGCGGCTCGCCGTGCAACCACCGGCTCACGCCAGCGGCTTGCCGGTTGCAAGAATTGGCGCTTGTTCTCACCCCGGTGCGGAAGCACCACCGCAAGACCCAAGACCCAAGACCGCGCAAGCCGATTCTCCCCGCTGCGTTTCCCCCGCCGGAGTGCTAAGATGATCCCCAGTAGGAGCCCCTTTCACCCAGGGCAGGAGCCGACGATGGGAGTTGCCGCCGACAACTGGCCGCAGGTGCTTGAGGAGCTGCGCCGCAGCGAGGAACAAATCCGCGCCGGGGGCGGTCCCCGGGCCGTCAGGCGGCAGCACGAAAAGGGGCGCCTTACCGCCCGGGAACGCATCCAGCGGCTGCTGGACCCGGGGACGGAGTTCCTGGAGCTTGGGCTTTGGGCCGCCTGGGGCATGTACGAGGAATGGGGCGGTGCTCCCGCGGCGGGGGTGATTTGCGGCGTAGGCTCCGTGCAGGGACGCCGCCACATGATCATCGCCAACGACGCCACGGTGAAAGCCGGGGCGTTCTTCCCCCTGACGGCCAAGAAGGTACTGCGGGCCCAGCGGATCGCCTATCAGAATCGCCTGCCACTTATCTACCTGGTCGATTCAGCCGGGATCTTCCTGCCGCTTCAGGAGGACGTGTTTCCCGACGAGGACGACTTCGGCCGCATCTTTCGCAACAACGCGGTGCTTTCCGCCGCCGGCGTGCCGCAACTGGCGGCCATCATGGGCTCCTGCGTGGCCGGCGGGGGCTATCTGCCCGTGCTGTGCGACCAGATCCTGATGACCGAAGGCTCCGGGCTTTATCTGGCCGGACCGGCCCTGGTGCAAAGTGCCATCGGGCAGCGGGTCTCCAGCGAGGAGCTGGGCGGAGCGGCCATGCACGCCCAGGTGTCCGGCACTATCGACTACCGCTTTCCCGACGATGCCCGTTGCCTGGAGTGCCTGCGGGAGCTGGCCGCCAGGAACGGCCCGGCCGATTCGCCCCAGCCCCCGCCCCCTTTCTTGCGGCAGGAGCCGCGCGAGCCGGCCCGGCCGGTGGAAGAGGTGTATGAGCTGTTTCCGCTGGATCCCCGCCAGGAGTACGACGTGCGGGACATCATTGCCACCCTGATCGATGAAGGCTCCTGGCAGGAGTACAAGCCGGAGTACGGCGGCACGCTGGTTTGCGGCACGGCGCGGCTGGGCGGGTTTGCCGTGGGCGTGGTGGCCAACCAGCGGCAGCGGGTGCGTCCGGCCCGAGGGCCGCTTCAGTTCGGCTCGGTCATCTACGTGGATAGTGCCGAGAAGGCCGCACGCTTCGTCCTGGCCTGCAACCAGCAGTGGCTGCCGCTGGTGTTTTTGCAGGATGTGAACGGTTTCATGGTGGGCCGGGACAGCGAACAGGCCGGGATCATCAAGGCCGGGGCCAAGCTGGTGAACGCCATTAGCAACTCCCGCGTGCCCAAGCTCACGGTGATCCTGGGCGGTTCGTTCGGGGCGGGCAACTACGCCCTGTGCGGCAAGGCGTTCGATCCGCGATTCCTTTTCGCCTGGCCCACGGCCCGCGTGGCCGTCATGGGCGCCGAGCAGGCCACCGAAACCCTGCTTCAGATCACCCTGCGCAGTCTCAAGCGGCAAGGGAAAGAGCCGCAGGCCCAGGAGCTAGAGAGCCTGCGGCGCCAGGTGATGGAAAGCTACCAGCAGCAGATGGACCCGCGCTGGGCCGCCGCGCGGCTGTGGGTGGATGGGCTGCTGGAGCCGCACCGCACGCGGGCTGTGCTGATCGAGTGCCTGCACATCTGCACGCGCCACGCTGTGCAGGAGCCGTGGCGGCTGGGCGTGTTCCAGGTGTAGCGTACGTGTTTAGAGTACCGGCACAAGACGGAGCGTTTCCAGAGCAAAAACGAGTCGATTCTTGCCCGGCGAGCCGCGTGCGTAAGCACGCGGTTGCTTTGAACCGTAACGGCCGTAGCTTTGTTTGAAGCAACCGGAGGCTTACGTCGGCGGCTCGCCGGTTGCAAGAATTAGCGTTTATTCTTGCAATCGGAGCGGAAGCTCCGGCGCAGGCCGCAAGCCGCGTGGCGCACGCCGATCCTGTCTCTCCCCGCACTAACGTGCGGGGCTCTTATTTCTCCCAAGCCCTCAAGCCTCCAAGCCCACCGGGACCCGACGGTGGTCTTGCCTAGTCCTGATACACCTTGTGGAAGAAGTCCTTGGATTTTTCCGGGTCGGGGGTGATGGTCGGCTCCCCTTCGTGCCAGTTGGCCGGGCACACCTCGCCGTGCTGCTCGTAGTACTGGAGGGCTTTGACCATCCGCAGCGCCTCCTCCACGCTTCGGCCCAGCGGCAGGTCGTTGATCAGCTCGTGCCGCACCACGCCTTCTTTGTCGATGAGGAACAGCCCTCGCAGCGAAACGCCTCCGGGAAGCAGCACGCCGTAGGACTGGGAGATTTCCTTGTTCAGGTCGGAGACCAGCGGGTAGTTGATCTGGCCCAAGCCGCCCTCGCTTCGCGGGGTGTTCCGCCAGGCCAGGTGCGTGTAGTGGCTATCCACCGAGCAGCCCAGCACCTGCACGTTCAGCTCGGCGAACTTCGGCTCGGCATCCGAGAAGGCGATGATCTCCGTGGGGCAGACGAAGGTGAAGTCCAGCGGGTAGAAGAACAGCAGCACGTACTTGCCGCGGTAGTCCTTCAGCGAGATTTCTTTGAACGAGCAATCCGGCATCACGGCCTGGGCGGTGAAGTCGGGAGCGGTTTGGGTAACCAGGGACATGGGCAGTTCCTCCTCTTGGCTAAGGGACCACGAAGACTCCACACCCTTGCGGGCGATTTTTCCCACGGGTTTGCGGTTATCTTAGATTCCCTCCGGGCAGTTGACCAGCACCCAAAAAGCAATACCAGCCATAGGCCCGGCGGATACCCTCACGCGGGGTTCCTTGGCACAGCCGGGGGGTTGCACCGGCTGGGGCGATGGCGTTCAATGGGCGCTCCTGCCCACTTCAGCAAAGGGAGCTTCCATGCCGGAGATTCAGCCGTTTCGCGGGATTCGCTACGACCTGGGCCAGGTGGGCTGCTTGAGCGACGTGGTGGCTCCGCCCTATGATGTCATCTCTCCGGAGGAACAGAACCGGCTCTACGAAAAACATCCCACCAACGTGGTGCGGCTGATCCTCAACCGAGTGGAGCCGGGCGACGATCCGCAGGTGGACCCGTATCGCCGGGCCGGGCAGTTTTTCCGCGACTGGCAGCGGCAGGGGGTGCTGTTCACCGAGCCGGACCCGGCTCTGTACGTCTATGAGCAGGAGTTCTCCTACCAGGGAGAGAACTACCGTCGCCGGGGCTTCCTGGCCCGGGTGCGGCTGGAACCGTTCGGCCAAGGGGACATCTACCCGCACGAGGAAACCATGCCCGGCCCCAAGGCCGACCGGCTGCGGCTGATGCAAGCGGTGCGAGCCAACCTGAGCCCGGTGTTCGGCATGTACCCCGATCCCGAGGGCCAAAGCGCCCCCCGGCTGGAGCAGGCCGTGGCAGGCCGCACGCCCGTGGTGGCCCAGGATGATCTGGGCGTGGTGCACCGGCTCTGGCCGGTGGTGGAGCCGGACGCCATCGCCTCGCTGACGGCCCTGCCCGGCGGCCAGAAGATCTTCATCGCCGACGGGCACCACCGGTACGAGACCGCCTGCGAGTACCGCCGCCTGTTGGAACAAGAAAAAGGCCCCCTGCCCCCCCAGCATCCGGCCAACTACGTGCTGATGATGCTGGTTTCGATGGACGACCCGGGCATGGTGGTCTTTCCCACCCATCGGGTGATGCGCCGGCCCCAGGGGCTTTCGGCCGCGGAGCTTCGGCGGCGGCTGGAGCCGTTGTTTCAGGTCCGCGACGGCGGCCGGGGGCTGGAGCGCATCGAGCAGATGTGGCAGGAAGTGCTCACTGCGCCGGAGGAGCAGGTGCCGCTTGCCTTCTACACCCAAAGCGACGACTCCTGGCTGGTGGCTCAGCTCACCCCCGCAGGCCGGCGGCGGATGGAGCAACTGGCCCCGGAGACCGTGCCCCAGTGGCGAGCCTTGGGCGTGAGCGTGCTTCAGCGTCTGGTGATCGAGGAGCTGCTGGATCTACCGGAAAAGCCCCCCACCACCTACGTCCACCAGTTGCAGGAGGTGCAGCAGGCCGTGGCCGCTGCGCCCGGCAGCTGGGCCGTGTTGGTGCTGCCCCCGGGGATGGAGGCCATCAGCCGCATTTCCACCTCCGGCGGGCGGATGCCGCCCAAGAGCACGTATTTTTATCCCAAGCTGCTCAGTGGGCTGGTGTTTCACTCGCTGGAGAACGACTAGCAGCCTGTTGAAAAACGCAAGTTTGGGAGGGCGAGGCTCCTGCCGAGCCGTTTTTTTCAGAAAATACGTCTAGTCCTGTGACGCGATTCCGTATCGAGGAACATT
>JALSGI010000147.1 GCA_026982835.1 Planctomycetota bacterium
CCAACACGCCCATCGGGGCCTTGGCCCTGCAAAACGATCCCACGTTCGTGGAGTGTGCCCTGGCCCTGGGCCGTCGGCTGGTCCAGGAGGTGCCGCCGGGGGCCTCGCAGGCCGAGACGGTGCGGCAGCGCGTGCATCGGGTCTTTTTGCTAACCCTGGGGCGGCCCCCCCAGGCCGACGAGCGCCAGGCCATCGAGCAGCTTTACCGCGAGGCTTACCAGGAGTTTTTGCGTAATCCGCAGGATGCGGCTGCCTACGCCCAGTGCGAAGCCAAGGACCACGAGTATGCCGCCCAGCTTGCCGCTTGGGTGCTGGTGGCCCGCACGATGATGAACCTGGATGAGTTCATCACCCGCAATTGACAAAAAAGCGAGCCGCTGGCTTCAGCCGGAGGAGAAAAATAACGCAATGCGCTGATTCGGCTCTCCCCGAGCTGAAGCTCGGGGCTCGCCGAGCGAGCTTCCGCTCCGATGCGAGAAAAAACGCGGCTCGGCGAGCCGGGAGCGTAAGCTCCCGGTTGCTGAAATACTACAACTGGAAAACTGCATGCTCCCGCACGCAGCTCGCCGGAAATTAACAACAACACCGGACGGCGAGCCGCCCGCTTTGGCTGGCGGAGAAGCCGTGAGTGCGTGATCGACTAACAACTCCCCGGGCACAAGCCGGGGGCTCGCCCAGCGCAGCGTAAAAAAACAAGATCAACTCACCGCGACCCGTTCCATCAGGAGGACGGTAGCCATGCACCCGTGGGAAGAATACGTGCAGCAGACCCGGCGCCACTTCTTCACCAGCGCCGCCAGCGGCCTGGGCGGACTGGCCCTGGCCTGGATGCTCCATCGCGACGGGGTGCTTCGGGCCGGCGAGAGCACCTCCCCGGCAGGGATCAACCTGCGCGAGGTCAACCCGCTGACGCCCAAGCCCCCCCATTTCGCTCCCAAGGCCAAGGCGTGCATCTTTCTGTTCATGGCCGGGGCGCCCAGCCAGTTGGATCTCTACGATCCCAAGCCCAAGCTCAACCAGTTGCACGGGCAGCCGCTGCCGGCTTCGCTCACAAAGAATGTGCGGTTTGCCTTCATTAAGAAGGAGACGGCCCTGGTGATGGGCTCGCCGCGGAAGTTCCAGGCCTACAGCTCCTGCGGCACTGAAGTATCGGATTATATTCCTCAGATCGGCTCTTGCATGGATGACATCGCCCTGATCCGCTCCATGCACACCGAGGCGTTCAATCACCACCCGGGCCAGTTGATGCTCACCACCGGCGTACCGCGTTTTGGGCGGCCCACGCTGGGCAGTTGGCTGCTTTACGGGCTGGGCAGCGAATCGGAAGACCTGCCCGGCTACGTGGTGCTCACCGCCGGCCGGGGTGCAAGCGGGGGGGCGACCAACTGGTCCAGCGGTTTTCTCCCCTCCACGTACCAGGGGGTGCTGTTCCGCAGCCAGGGCGACCCGGTGCTGAATCTGCGCAATCCCCAGGGGCTTTCCCGCCGCCTGCAACGCAAGAGCCTGGACGCTCTGGCCCGGCTCAACGCCAAGCAGTTCGGCCACCTGAACGACCAGGAGATCGCCAGCCGCATCGCCGCCTACGAGCTGGCCTTCCGCATGCAGTCAGCCGCCCCGGAACTGCTGGATGTGTCCGACGAGACGGAAAAGACGCTGGAAGCCTACGGGCTGAACCGCCCCGATCCCAAGGGCAGCTACCGCGGCAAGGGCCAGGGGGTGTATAGCCGCTATGCGTTGAACTGCCTGCTGGCCCGGCGAATGATCGAGCGCGGCGTGCGGTTCGTGAGCATCATCCACGCCTCCTGGGACCACCACAGCAACCTGGACCGGGAGCTGAAGTTCAACTGCGGCATGTCCGACCAGCCCATCGCCGCCCTGCTGAAAGACCTCAAGCAGCGAGGGCTGCTGGATTCCACGCTGGTGGTCTGGGCCGGAGAGTTCGGCCGCACCCCGCTTGGGGAAAACCGCAACGGCCAGCGCGTGGTGGGCACCGGCAGGGACCACCACCCGTTCGCCTTCAGCGTGTGGATGGCCGGCGGCGGGATCAAGGGGGGCCAGATTGTGGGCCGCACCGACGACATCGGCTGGAAGCCGGTCGAGGATCCCGTGCACATCAACGATTTCCACGCCACCATCTTGCACCTGTTCGGCCTGGACCACCTGAAGCTCACCTTCCCATTCTCCGGGCTCAACGTGCGCCTGACCGACCAGGGCGGCCGCGTGGTGAAGAAACTGCTGGCTTGAGTCGCCTGGAGCTGGCTGGCGCAAAAAAACGCCTGCGCACGCGTACAGCCAGTCGCAGGCGGGATCGGCTTGCAGCCTGTACCGGCGCTACCGCGCCGAGGCTCAAGGGAGCCGCTGTAGTTCTTTCAAGTGCCGCCGGGCCAGACGCTGCATCTGCTCCGGGGACTCGTAGGGCACATATACCGCTCGCATCACCAGCCGATAAAGCTGTCCCACCTGGTAGGGGCGAATGAAACACTGGAAGTCCCAGGCGGGGTTGCCCCGGCCGCCGCCGCTGGGGGACTGGGCAAAGCGGATCTGGTCCCGAGGCCGAAAGACAAACAGCAGGGCCATCCCCCGGCAGCGGCCATAATACCACGGCTCGATGTAGCGGTACTGCGAGCGGTTGAACACCAGCGAAAGCGGAAAATCCTCCTCGTGCGGAAAGCGGCGTTGATCGCCCCGGGCCAGGTGGCTGGACCACACCCCATGCCGCGGGGTGCGACCCGTAATCCAGCGCGGCGAGGCCTGGGGCTTTGTGGCCGGAACGCCCAGGAAGTGAATCTCCTTCTGCTCCGGCTGGTGAATGTACGAGGCCCAAAACAGCCCCACGTAACCGTGCCGAAACACCGCCTTGCGAGGGATGCACTCGAAGGTCATCTGGATCGTCCCGTCGGGAAGCAGCTGGTAGCGGGTGGCCGATTCCAGGTGCCAGGTGGGGGTGGGGGCCTGGTACAGTTCCACGGTGTGCCGGTCGATGATCCGCAGTTGCATGGGCGCTCGCCGGGGCTCAAACAGCCGGTCCTGGCCCTGGCGGGTGCCGTCGTGAATGTGCTCGAAGTTCAGCCCGGCATAGGCCGGCACGAACAAAGTGCGCGGCTGCTTGCGGTGGGAAAGGTGAGCCACACCGCTGTAGCCGTCCCGGTGCCCGGGAAGCACCTCGTCATTCACGGCCGAGTTGTCCACCACCACCGCCCGGATCGGCCCCCGTTGCAGAATCACATAGGGTTTTTCACTCTTGCGATAAGCGACCTGGGGGTTGGCCAGCGTGGTCACTCCGGGGGGAGAGATTGCCTCCTGAGCCGCGGCCATGCTCTGGCCCAGCAGCCAGACACCCAGCCCCCAGACAATCAAGCTCATTACAAAAGACCGAGACGGAAGCCCACTTCGCAAATGGCTCAGCATGGTAAGGGGTTCCTTTTGAACCGGGGGGCAATCGCAAGCGGCCCTTGGCACAGGGGCCGGCCGCCAAGACCGCCTGTTGGGTTTTATGATAATCGCTTGCCCTCCGCGGGGGTACTTGCCGGTCCGGGGGTCCTGGGGGTACAGAGCCCCGCACGTCAGTGCGGGGAGAAACAGCATCGGCTTGCGACTTGCGCCGTGCGCTAGTGCGCGGGTGCTGCCGCACCGGGCGAGAATAAACGCGAATTCTTGCAACCGGCGAGCCGCTGGCTTCAGCCAGCGGAGAGCCCAAGAGCCCCCCGCGTAAGCGGGGGGAGATGCCACAGCAAGCCGGGAGCGTCAGCCCGCGGGGCGTGCGCACCTCCGCGCGGGGAGAGACGAAAGCGGCTTGCGCTGTTGCGCCGTGGGGGGAAGCTCGACGTTTTTCTTGCAACGGGTACGCCGGGCCGCAAACTGTCGTTTTCCGCCGCTTTCCGCTAGGCTACACAGAAAGTGCCGTCGGCTCTGGCGGCACGCAATGCGGCTTGCTGTCCATCATGCTGTTTTCCCTCCAAGGGGATCGTCATGGCCCAGCAGGATATCGTGCTCACCCACGTCGAAGGGACTCAGGCTCGGGTCTCCCCGGCCCGGGGAATGAATTGCTACCAACTCCTCGTCCCGGCCGGGAAGCGGAGCGTATCGGTACTGTGGGCCGAGCCGGAGTTTGCCGCCGGCAGGGGGCGGCCTTCGGCCAGCGGGGTGCCGGTGCTGTTTCCTTTTCCCGGGCGGATGCAGGGAAACCGCCTCCGCTGGCGCGGCCGGGAGTTTTCCTTCCCCTACGAAGACGGCCAAGGTAACGCCATCCACGGCCTGGCGCTCCAACGGCCCTGGCAGGTGGTGGACCAGCAGGCCGACTGCCTGCGCGGGCGTTTTCGGGCCTCGGAACACCTGCCCGGGTGGCAACAGCACTGGCCGTGCGATTTCGAGCTGGAGCTGTTCTTCCAATTGCTTCCCCGGGGACTGCAACTGCAAGCCACCGTCCGCAATCCGGACCGGGAGGAGCTGCCTTGGGGCTTGGGCCTCCATCCCTACTTCGCCTTGCCGCTGGGGGAGAAAGGCAGCGCCGAGTCGTGCCGCCTCTATGTGCCGGCCGCGGCGCAGGTGCCGCTGGAGAAGATGATCCCCACGGGCAACTTGCTACGCGGCTCGGGTACCAGCGCCGAACTGCTGGCCCGAAACCAGCCCCTGGAAGACCGCGTGTTGGACGACGTGCTTACGGAGCTGCACCCAGACCCTCAACACTGGGAAGCCGCCATCACCGACCCGGAAAACAACCTACGGGTGCGGATCGTGGCCCAGGGCTTCCCTCATGCGGTGGTCTATACGCCCCCACATCGCCAGGCCGTGTGCGTGGAACCCTACAGTTGCATTCCCGGGGTGTTCAATCGGGTGCTGGAAGGCACCTGGCAGGGACGGTTCGACCCCGGCGTGCGTTTCCTCCCCCCGGGCCAGGAAACCCGGATGCAGATGACCCTGCTGGTGGAAGAGGTGGCTTGATCGGGGTTTCTCAAACCGGGAGCGTAGCTCCCGGAGACGGCAGGGCCGCAGCCACTGGGAGCTTCCGCTCCGGTGCAAGAAAGACGGTTCCCAGCGAGCCGGGAGCGTAAGCTCCCGGAGACGGCAG